>JAGHCG010000250.1 GCA_021160565.1 bacterium
ATATATGAGTTATCAAAAATTGACAGATGGTTTTTATCAAACATAGAAGAAATTGTTTCTTTTGAAAAGAAACTAAAAAGATTTAAAAACAAAGAAATACCATATGAAGTTATGAAAGAGGCAAAAGAAATGGGATTTTCAGATAGACAAATTGCAAAACTTGTGAATTCAACAGAAGAAAAAATAAGAAAATTAAGGAAAAAGATGGGAATTGAAGCAGACTATAAACTTGTGGATACATGTGCTGGAGAATTTGAAGCATTTACTCCTTATTATTACTCCACATATGAGAAGGCAGAAATAATAAAAGTTTAAAAGGAAAAAATGGTTGGAATAATTGATTTCGGTTCACAGTATACTCAGTTAATTGCAAGAAGAATAAGAGAACTTAGAGTTTACAGTGAGATATATCCGCCTTCTGTTAAATATGAAGACCTGAAAAATAAAGGAGTTAAAGGTGTTATTTTATCAGGAGGACCAGGTCATATCCATAAAGGTATTGTCTCTTTTGATAAAAAAATTATTGAAGGTGATTTTTACATTCTTGGAATATGTTATGGAATGCAGTTAATAGCGGAAATAAAAGGTGGGAAAGTTGAACCCGGGATTAAAAGAGAATACGGAAAAATTATTTTCTATCCTGATATAAAGGATAAAATTTTCAGAGGAATAAAGAAAGAAACAGTTGTGTGGATGAGCCACTGGGATATAGTGAAAAAACTGCCATCTGGTTTTATATCAATAGGGAAAACCGAAAACTGTCCATTTGCTGCAATTAAGGATAAAAAAAGTAAAATTTACGGATTGCAATTCCATCCGGAGGTTGTTCACACTCAGGAAGGGAAAAAAATCTTAAAAAATTTCCTTTTTGAAGTAGCAAAACTTTCTCCCACCTGGAATCCCGGTTCAATGTTGAAAATAGCAGAAAATGAAATAAGGGAAAAGGTGAAAAATGAAAAGGTTATATGTGCATTAAGCGGTGGAGTTGATTCTTCCTGTCTTTCTCTAATTCTCAATAAAGTGTGTGGTAAAAATGCATTAAGTGTTTTTGTGAATAATGGAGTGTTAAGGAAAGGTGAGGTAGAAGAAGTAATTGAAACATTTAAAGATAGAGTGAATTTGAAATATATTGATGCAAGCGAAGTATTTTTAAAGAAATTGAAAGGAGTTGCTGACCCTGAAAAAAAGAGGAAAATAATAGGGAATACATTTATAAAAGTTTTTGAAAAGGAAGCAAAAAAATTTGGAGCAAAATTTCTTGCACAGGGAACATTATATCCTGATGTAATTGAAAGTACTTCTGCTTTTGGAGGTCCCACTGCAAGAATAAAAACTCATCATAATGTTGGGGGGCTTCCAGAAAAATTAAACCTTTCTCTTGTTGAACCTTTCAGATTTTTATTCAAGGATGAAGTGAGGAAAATAGCAAAACTTGTAGGACTTCCACCCTCAATTGTAAAAAGACATCCCTTTCCAGGACCAGGACTTGCAGTGAGAATTCTTGGAAGTATAAATGAAGAAAGATTAAATATATTGAGAGAAGCGGATTTGATAGTGGAAGAAGAAATAAAGAAAGCAAATTTCTATGATAAGGTATGGCAGGCATTTGCAGTTCTTCTTCCAATAAAAACAGTTGGAGTTATGGGAGATAAAAGAACCTATGAGAATGTTATTGCTGTGAGAATTGTGAAAAGTAAAGATGGAATGACTGCTGACTGGGCAAAAATCCCCTGCTCTGTTCTTGAAAAAATTTCAAACAGAATTGTGAATGAAGTTAAAGGAGTAAACAGGGTTGTTTACGATATAACTTCCAAACCCCCTGCTACAATTGAATGGGAATGAAAAAAATAGCAGTTATAGGATGTGGAGTGCCATCTAACTGTTCAAAATGTAGAATAAAATTTTTCTAAGAAATACCCAGGGTCATGAAGAAAAAATTTAGGGGTATAATAATTGTATGGATAGATTTAAACTTATTTCAGATTATAAACCTGCAGGAGACCAGCCAAAAGCCATAGAAAAACTTGTAAAAAACCTTGAAAAAGGTGAGAAACACCAGATTCTTCTTGGTGTTACAGGAAGTGGAAAAACATTTACAATGGCAAATGTTATTGCTGCTGTAAATCGCCCCACTCTTGTAATTTCTCACAATAAAACTCTTGCTGCCCAACTTTACAGTGAATTCAGAGAGTTTTTCCCTGAAAATAAGGTGAGATATTTTGTAAGTTATTATGACTATTATCAGCCAGAAGCATATATTCCTGAAACGGATACCTATATAGAAAAAGATGCTTCAATAAATGAAGATATTGATAGGTTAAGACTTGCTGCAACAAGTGCAATTTTATCAGCAAGAGATGTAATAATTGTTGCAAGTGTTTCCTGTATATATCCAATTGGAAGTCCTGAAGACCATAAAGCGATGATGCTTCACCTCACAAAAGGGCAGTTAATAGGAAGGAAAGATATAATTAAAAGATTGATTGAAATTCAATATGAAAGAAATGAATTTGACCTGACAAGAGGTAAATTCAGAGTAAGAGGAAATATAATAGAAATAATACCTGCTTATGAAGAAATAGGAGTGAGAATTGGAATAATCGGAGATAAAGTGGTGAAATTACAGAGATTTGAACCTCTTACAGGAAAAGTTATTTCCGATGAGGATGAAATTTATATTTATCCTGCAAAACATTTCGTAACTCCAAGAGATAAACTGGAAAGAGCCATACAGTCCATAAAAGAAGAATTAAAAGAAAGGGTGGAATACTTCAGGAAAGAAGGAAAACTTCTTGAAGCCGAAAGGATTGAAACAAGAACAAATTATGACCTTGAGATGCTTGAAGAACTTGGATATTGTCATGGAATTGAAAATTACAGCAGGCATCTTGCAGGAAGATTACCGGGAGAAAGACCAGAAGTTCTACTTGATTATTTTCCTGATGATTACCTGATTTTCATTGATGAATCCCACGTAACTGTTCCCCAGATAAGAGGAATGTATTTTGGAGACAGGTCAAGAAAAGAAACACTTGTGAAATTTGGATTTCGACTTCCATCCGCACTTGACAATAGACCTTTAAAATTTGATGAATTTGAGAAACTTGTAAATCAGGTTATATATGTATCTGCAACTCCTGGAAAATATGAACTTAAAAAATGTGGAGTAAATAGAATTGGAGAAAAATCCCCACTTGTTGTTGAGCAGATTATAAGACCAACAGGACTGGTTGACCCACCAATTATAGTGAAACCCACAAAAAATCAGATAGACGACTTAATTTCAAGAATAAAAGAAAGAGTTTCAAAAAATCAGAGAGTTCTTGTAATAACAATCAGTAAACACCTTGCTGAAGAAATTGCCGATTATCTTAAAGATTTTGGAATAAAAGTGATGTATCTTCATTATGAAATTGATACACTGGAAAGAGTTGAAATTCTCAAAGGATTAAGAGAGGCAAAGTTTGATGTTCTTGTAGGAATAAATCTTTTGAGAGAAGGGCTTGACCTTCCAGAAGTATCTCTTGTTGCAATTCTTGATGCTGATAAAGAAGGTTTTTTGAGGTCAGAAACTTCTCTCATTCAAATTTCAGGAAGAGCTGCAAGAAGCGTCGATGGAGAAGTTATAATGTATGCCGATAGAATAACAGATGCAATGAAAGCAGCAATTGAGGAAACCGAAAGAAGAAGAAAAATACAGATGGAATATAATAAAAAACACAATATAAAACCTCGTTCAATTGAAAAACCAGTTTATAAAAGTTTAACAGAAATTCTTGGAGGAAAAAGTAGAATAAAAGAAAGAGAAATCAGAGAAAAGGAAGAAGAATATTATGGAAAGGACCTTATCAAAATATTGAAACAACTTGAAAGAAAAATGATGGCAGCTGCAAAAAGGTTGGACTTTGAAGAAGCAATATATTACAGAGAAAAAATAAAAAAATTGAAAGAGGAAAGATAAATGATTTTTGGACTTTCCAAACCGGATCCAGTTGAACTTGAAAGGAAAGGAAATTTTAAAAAATTAATAAAACTTTTAAATTACAGAGATGACCCATATATAAGACGGAAAAGTGCTGAAATCCTTGGAAAACACAGAATAAAAGAAGCAGTTGATTTCTTAATTAAAAGAATGGAAGATGAAGACTGGCAGGTAAGAATGAAAACAGCAGAAGCACTTGGATTTATTGGAGACATAAAAGCAACAGAACCACTTATTAAAGGATTATCTGATGAATACTGGCAGGTGAGATGTGCCTGTGCAATTTCTCTCGGGAAGTTAAAAGATAAAAGAGCAACTGAAAAACTGATAAAATTGCTTGACGATAAAAAAAGAGAGGTTCAGAAAGTGGCAGCAGAAGCAATTGGAGAGATAGGAGATGATACTTTCCTTGACAAATTAATAAAGGCTTTAAGTAATAAACATCCAGAAGTTAAAATTTTTATTTCTGATGCAATATCAAAAATAGGTAAAAACAATGTAGAAAAAATACTTAATATTCTGGAGATAACCGACAATAAGGGAGTACAATGGGGAATTATTCGGGCAATAGGAGAAACAAAAGATAAAAAGAGTGGAGAAAAACTCCTAAGATTTCTGAAAGATAAAGATTATGAATTGAGAGAAGTGGCAGCAGAAGCACTGGGAAGAATTGGAGATAAGAAGGCATTACCATATCTGGAAAAAGCAGAGAAAGAAGAAAAAGTAAAAGATGTATTGATGACAATTAAAACTGCAATAGGACTTCTCAAAAATTCTTCCTGAAAGGCCAAACCTGGTTTGTTCTGGAAAGATTTTCAGTGTATAATGTTTTTCAGAGGGATGGAAAAAAATAAAGTAGCAATTATAACAGGAGATAGAAGAGGAAATGACAGGAAAAAAGCCATATAAAAATCAATCTGCATACTGTGCTTCAAAATTTGCAATTGTTGGATTCAGTAAAGTCCTTGCAGTGGAAGCACAGGAATGCAGAAACTGTTATTTTTCTTCTGAAAACAAGAAAAGAAATAACAATTGATGAAATTTTAATAAGAAGATATGAAAGTCAGGTAACATAATGAGAAGAAGAAAATTTTATGTGAGTTCAGATATTCAGAAAACATTTATAATATTTGTAAGCGTTGAAATTGCAATTATCACTGCTTTTTTTATTCTTATCCTTTTCATTACTCAAACCACCTATACCAACCTTCTAATTCAATACTCAAATCCATCTCCAGAAATCACCGAGCAAATTGTGAATCTAAAAAAACACCTTATTTTTTCCCTTACTTTACTTTTGATTGGAAACGTTTTCCTTATAGGACTGGCTTCTTTATTTTTCAGCCATAAAATAGCGGGTCCTCTATTCAGATTTGAAAAAATTCTTAATCAGATTACAAAAGGTGGAGAAATACCGGAAAATTTCAGGTTGAGAGAAAAAGATTTTCCAAAAAAACTTGCAAAAGAAATTGAAAAATTCTTCCTTTTCCTGAAAAGAAAGGAAGAACAGGAAAAAGAGAGAATAAAAAAACTGAAGGAATTAATCTCTTCTTCATCTTTAAGTGAAGAAATAAAAAGGAAACTGGAGGAAATTATTGGAGAAGATAAAGAATAAAGAAGGCTTTACTTTAACAGAACTTCTTGTTTCTCTTGTGATAATAACCTGGATGGCTGCTCTTGTTCTTCCTGTCCTTTCAAAAGCAAGAGAAGTTGCAAGAAGAGCAGTTTGTTCTAATAATATAAGACAACTTATAATTGC
>JAGHCG010000222.1 GCA_021160565.1 bacterium
CTTAAATATACCTCTTCCCAGTATTTCTTTCCCCGTAATCCAATGACTTTTCCTCTTTTTATATCCAGGGAACCAGGAATAGAAATTCCAATACTCAATATTTTTCTTTTATCTATTTTTGAATCTTCCATAAGTTTTTTTATAAAAGAAATTATTTCTTTAACAAAATTCTTCTTTATTGGAAAAGAATCTCTGTAAAGTATTTTTCTCTCCAAGTTAATAATTCCTCCTATAATTTTTCTTCCATCATATGACACTGCCAAAATATAATAGAGGTCTGGATTAACTTTAAGAATACTTATGGCTCTTCCTTTCCCTTTTGAAATCTTTCCCTCCTCCACTATTTTCTTTTCCTCAAGCAGTTTTCTTATTATCTTTCCAGCCGTTACTCTTCCTATATTAAGTTTGGATATAATCTCCTGCCTTGACATAGGACCTTCTTTCAGTATTAAATCCAGAATTGTATCTTTTTTTCTCATATGTTCCTCTTTTTGTTTCAATTTTAAACTTTTATTTTCTTATAATTTATCATATAAATTCAATTTTGTCAAGTTTTCTATTTTACAAGGAATGATATGTATAAAAGATTGGAGATTTAGGACAAAATTCAGAAACAGATGAGATTAAAATTAAGAAAACAACATTTTTCCCTTCTGGAAAAATTTTCAATAATTTTTTAAACCTCATAGATTGGGTTAATAAGGAAACTTTTCGTCTATTTTTACCTCTGATAATTCAAGAATTATTTCTGCTATTCTATCAGTCGCTCCTTCAACAATTTCTTCACCTTTTTCTGGAGTTGCTTTTTTTGGATTTCCATATCCAGAATTTTTTGTAAGAAGATGCCATGGTCTTGTTGTCCATATCTGTTTTTTTTCAAGGGAATTGAGACGGGATTTATTCACCTCTCCATCATCAGCCCATTCAAGGTGAACAAGTTCTGGATAAAGGTACATCATCCAGGAAGTTTCTGCTTCATTTCCATGCTCTCCTCTTTTATCTTCACACACTTTTTCAATTATATCGTTTCTTACATTCCACCAATCAAGAAGGAAAATCCATACTTTTGTCTTTCCATAAAGTTCTCTTATAAGTGGTTTAAAATCATTTCCACCATGTGAATTGAGAATTAAAAGTTTATAAATCCTGTGATTTTCAAGAGACCAGACAATATCTCTGAGAATGGAAAGTTGAGTCGTTGGAGCAAGGTGTAAGGTTAATGGAAAACCGAATAAATTTGAATTAACTCCGATTGGAATGGCTGGAAGAACAATAACTTTCGCTCCTTTTTCTGTTGCTTTTTTTGCACTTATTTCAGCAATTTTTATTGCAGCAAGAGTATCTGTTCCATAAGGAAGATGCAAATTATGTGGTTCACAGGAACCCCATGGTAATATTGCTACTTCAATGTTTCCCTTATCTCTCACCTCCTTTAAGGTCATTTCTATCAAGTTTACTTTTTCCATCTTACCCTCCATTGGTTTAACCGCGTAGGTTAGAATTAAAAAGCAGAAGTTAGAATTTTTTTAAAATCAATTTCTTTTATTTTCATGTTTTTCAATGCTCTTTCACAACCAACTCGGGCAAGTCCTGTCAATTCATCCAAATCTTCTTCTTTAACTCCCACATCTCTTAATCTCACAGGTAAACCCAGACTTTCAACGAACTCTTTCAAATTTTTAACGTTTCCCCATATCTTATTTAACTCTTCAATTTCCTCTCTGTATCCATTGTTATACAAATACTCAAAAACATAAGGCAGAAGTAAAGCATTGGCGGTTCCATGATGAACTCCATATTTTACAGTAAGAGAGTATCCCATTCCGTGAACTATTATTGTTCCTGTTTTATTTATTGCAAAACCACCAAGAAGGGAAGCAAAAAACACCTTCTCTTTACTTTCTTCATCTCCTTCAACTGCTTTCTGGAGATTTTCCCATAGAAGTTTCAAACTCTCAATTGAAAAAATTTCTGAAAATTTATCTTTTCTTATTGACAGAAAACTCTCGGCACTATGGGAGAATGCATCCATTCCGGTTGCTGCTATAAGATTTGGTGGAAGTGTATCAAGAACTGAAACATCTAAAATTGCAAGTTTGGGTATAATTTTCTCACTTCTTATAGTTTTCTTGGTATTTTCTTTTCTGTAAACGATAACTGAATATCTGGTTACTTCACTTCCAGTACCACAGGTTGTTGGAATTGCAATTACAGGAAGAGGTTCATTCTCATATTCCTTTTCTCCAAAGTAATCTTCAACTTTTCCGGGATTTTTACTTCTCACAGCAATCGCTTTTCCAACATCCATAGCACTTCCGCCGCCAACAGCAAGAATACAGTCACAATTTTCTTTTTTACAGAATTTAACTCCTTTTTCAACATTTTCTGTATCTGGTTCTGGCAATACTTCAGGGAAATGGGAATATTCAATTCTTTCTTTTTCAAGAATTCTTTTTATTCTCTCAAAAAGTCCCGACTTAAAAATAAAGTGTCTTCCACTCACAATCAAAACTTTATTCCCATAATTCTTAATTTCAGGAAGATATTTTTCTATTCCACCTTTTTCAAAATATATTTTTGTTGGCAAATGAAAATATATTTTTTCCATTTTCAACTCCCTTTAAATATTTTATCAAAAACCTGTAAGTGCGATCAGAATAAATAAGAAAGAAGAATAGAAAAAGCCATTCCCAAAGCAGGAGTGAGGAACCAGCCAATAACAATCTTTATAATAGTTTTTCCACTCACCATTCTAATTCCTTTAACAATTCCAATTCCTACTACTCCTCCTACCAGCGCCTGCGATGTTGAAACAGGAACACCGATTATTGCATAAATATGAACTGTTATTGCTTCTGACAGGACACTTATGAAAGCAGAAAAAGCATCCATTGGTATTATCTTTCTTCCAACAGTTATCATAACGTTTCTACTATAAGTAAGTGCTCCAAACCCTATGCTTAATCCACCTATCAGAAGAGCTTCAAATTTGTTCACCATCCCTGCTTTATAAAAAACTCCTGTTACATTAGCAACGTTGTTTGCCCCAAGAGCATATGCTCCATAAATTCCTGTGAGAATAAGAAGAAATCTCATCATTCTGTCATAGGTTAAAAAATGCATGTGTAATTTTCTTAAAAAAAACGCAATAGATGGATATAAAATTATTGAAAAGAATATTGCTCCAATCGGTGTTCCTATCCAGCATATTATAACCTTATAGAGATATTGAAATTCAATGTGTTTCTGCAAAATTCCTATACCCAAAATTCCTCCTACTACTGCCTGTGATGTTGAAACAGGAATTTTAAGAATGGTCATTATTGTAACTGTAAGGGCTGCAGAAATTGAAATAAGAAATGCTGTATTGAAAGATTGTTCAGTAATTCCTCCTAAGGTTTCAAGTCCTGGTGCACCTTCCAGTAATGCTCCTATCAATACAAAGATTGCAATTAGGATTGTTGCCAATCTATAATTTACCATAAAGGAAGAAACAGCAGTCCCAAAAACATTAGCAGAATCGTTTGCTCCCAGGGACCACCCGAGAAAAACTCCGCCCAGAATTTTTGGATCCATTTTTAAATTAACCTTTTAGCAGTAATTATATTTAATCTATCTCCTACTATCTGAGAAAGGTCAGAAATATTACCTGTTTCAATAACAACTTCTTTCAGCAAAATTTTCTCTCCAATATCTATGTTGGATTGAAAAATTTTCTTTATTATCTCTCTTTCCAACCTATCTGATGAACTTTCACATTTGTCAATTTCATTGATAATATCTCTTACTGCTTTCAAGTCTTCAAAAAGTTTCCTCACCGCCTTTACAACTCCCTTGAACGCTTCTATGTTTATATTCATGAGTTTTTCAAAATCTTCTTTTAAAAATTCTGGCATTTGAAGAAATTGAGTCTGAATTTGATAAAGAACAGATTGGGCTTTATTCAAAACTCTATCAGTATTTTCAAGTAAGCCAAGTATATCTCCTCTTGATTCGGGTATCATTGATTTTTCGTAAAGAGTTATTTCTATCTCCCTCCTCATATCATCTGCAAGGGATTCTGCAATATGGGTTTTTTCTATTAATTCGTCAAATTCCCTGGAAATACCTTTTTCGAAATATTTTAAAAGTGCTTTTCTAAAACATTCAATACACTCCTCAATTTTCACCAGATATCTTTCTATCATCTGAGCAATTTTATGCTTTCTTCCCGATAATATATCCATTTTTTCCTCCTGTTTTTAAAAATTTCTTAATTACAGGCCATGTTTTATCTGCATAAAATCTATGTCCTTCCTCACCTATTATCAATTTTATATTCTCTGGACATCCACCCTTTTTATAAATTTCTTTTGCTTTTCTGAATGCTTTTCTAACACCTTGGATTGGAAATATAGTGTCCTTTTTTCCTGCTACAATAATTAAATATCTTGGAACTATCAATCCTGCAAGGTCTTCCATACCAAAATATTTAAGGGCGGAAGGAATATAATTATCCATGCAGTGTCCTATTTTCATTATGGAATCTTCATATGTGCAGAAAGAGCAGGAAGGAACAGAAATTTTTATTCTTTCATCAATACAGGAAGCATAATAGGTAATTGTACCCCCTCCTGAATTTCCCATACATCCTATTTTACTTTTATCAATAAAAGGAAGTTGATAAAGAAGGTCTATTCCTCTCATAACATCAGCAATTCTTTCTGCTATTAGAGTATGACCGAGCATTAAAGCATGCATTGTAGCATCCCAGCATCTATTATAAGAAATCCTCTGTTTCAACAATTTTTCCTCTCTTTCTCCAAATGCTCTCTGTTCAATAGCAAGTGCAACAAATCCATTTTTGACTGCCTGAATTGCAAAATCTCTATCTCCTTTAATTGCTTTTTTATCTCCTCTGAATTTTGCCTTTCCAACAGAAAGATGTGCTCCTGTGGAATGTCCCTGTAAGCAAATCATTGCCGGGTATTTTTTCTTTTTTTCTGAAGGAATTACAAGATACGCAATATTCATAACATCACGATTTGTAAAGAAAATTATTTTTTGCAAAATATAATCCTTATGTTTTTCTTCCTGAAGAATTTTAAATTCTACCTTTCCATTCTCTTTATAAATGGGACCTATCAATTCTTTAAATTTTCTTTTTAATTTTTTTCTCCATTTTTCAAAATCTCTCTCTTGTGAAAAAGCAAGTTTTCTTTCCATTCTTTCCATTAATTTCAATTGAAAATACGAGGGAGATAATTTTTTCTTATCCATTTCCTAAATGTTAACACTTACCTTTTCCAGCAAATTAAAGAACTCAGGGAAGGAAATATCAACACATTCGGCATTTTCAATTATTGTCTCTCCTTCTGCAACAAGACCAGCAACAGATAAAGACATAGCTACTCTGTGGTCATTCCAGGAATTTACTTTTGCTCCTTTCAGTTTTTCAACTCCATAAATTACAAATCCATCTTCTTTCTCTTCAATACACGCTCCCATTTTTTTAAGTTCAGTTGTCATTGCTTTAATTCTATCTGTTTCTTTAACTCTTAATTCTTCTGCACCTGAAATAACAGTTTTCCCATCAGAAATAGAAGCAATAACAGCAATGAGAGGAATTTCATCAATTATTTTTGGAATTTCTTTCTTTTCTATTTCTATCCCCTTCAACTTTCCACAATAAGATATTTCAAGCGTTCCTGATGGTTCTCCATTCAATTCTTTATACTCAGAAATTTTAAATTCTCCTCCCATTCTTTTTATTACATCAAGAAAACCAGTGCGTGTTGGATTTAACCCTAAGTTTTTTATTATAAGAGAAGAATTTTCAACAATCAAAGTTGCTCCAATAAAATAGGAAGCAGAGGAAAAATCACCGGGAATAAAAACTTCCTTTCCTTTCAACTTCTGATTTCCCTTTACATAGATTCTTTTTCCTTCTCTTTTTATTTCTCCTTCAAAGTATTCAAGCATTCTTTCCGTATGGTCTCTGGAAATCACTTCTTCTTCAATAATACTTCCTCCTTCTGAAAAAATGGTAGATAAAATTATGCAACTTTTCACCTGAGCAGAAGCAACAGGCAATTTATAATTTATTCCTTTCAGTTTATTACCAATTATTGTTAAAGGAGGATAATTTCCTTTTCTTCCGTAAACTTTTGCTCCCATTAAAGTGAGAGGTTCTATAATTCTTTTCATTGGTCTGCTTCTGAGAGAAGCATCTCCTGTTAAAACTGTGTAAAAAGGATGTGAAGCAATAATTCCTGATAGCAATCTCATTGTAGTTCCAGAATTTCCACAGTCAAGAATATCCTCTGGTTCTTTCAACTCTTTTCCTGAAATTCTAACCACATCGTCTTTCATTTCAATTTCTGCTCCAAGTTTTTTTAAACATTCAAGGGTACTCAAACAGTCCCTGCTTTTCAAAAAATTATGAATGACTGTTTCTCCTTCTGAAATACTTCCAAAAATTAAACTACGATGGGAAATTGATTTATCTCCAGGTACTTCTATTTCTCCCTGAATTTTTTTTACCTTTCTTATTCTTCTTTCCATATTAAAAGGTTTTTCCAAGAATTTGCACTATCGGTTTTATCTCATTTACAAGATTTGAAAACATATCAAAATTTAATGACTGAAATCCATCAGAAAGAGCTTCTTCTGGCTTAGGATGGACTTCTATCATCAAACCATCTGCTCCTGCTGCTATTGCTGCTTTGCTCATAGGAATAACCAGGTCTCTTCTCCCTGTTCCATGGCTCGGGTCGACTATCACAGGAAGATGGGTTTCTCTCTTTAAAACAGGGATTGCTGTAAGGTCTAATGTGTTTCTTGTAAATTCAGAATCAAAAGTTCTTATTCCTCTTTCACACAATATTACTTTATCATTTCCCTCTTTAAGAATGTATTCTGCACAGTTAAGAAATTCTGAAATTTTAGCCGAAAAACTTCTTTTTAAAAGCACAGGTTTTCTTAATTTTCCCACTTTCTGTAAGAGTCTATAATTGAACATATTCCTCGCTCCAATTTGTAAAATATCAGCAAATTCAGCAACTCCTTCTACTTCTGCAGAAGAAAGGACTTCTGTAATAACTGGAATTCCAATTATTTCCTTAACTTCCTGTAAGATTTTCAAACCTTCTGTACCAAGCCCAAGAAAAGAATAGGGAGAAGTTCTGGGCTTAAAAGCTCCTCCTCTTAAAATTTTCCCACCTGTTTTTTTTATAAATTTTGCTGTTTTAAGAAGTTGTTCTTTTGATTCCACTGAGCAAGGACCCGCAATTAAAGTTACTGTCCCTTCACCAATTTTAACGCCATTAATTTCTATAACTGTATCTTCTGGATGAAATTCTCTGCTTGCCAGTTTATAATCTTTTAAAATACTTATTACCTCAACTACTCCTGGCATTAACTTGAAAAGTTCATCAGAAACTCCTCTTGTATCTCCTATAATTCCTATAATTGTTTTTTCTGCACCTCTGCTTAAATGAACATCAAAACCAAGAGATTTAATTTTATCAACAACCTTATTTATTTCCTCTTCTGTTGCTTTTGAACTCATAATAATCAGGTCTGCCATATACCCCTCCCTGTACCATTTTTACTTCTCTTTAACATTTTACCCTCCTTCTTTTGGATATGAACCAAGAATTTTTAGAAAAACACTTGTTTTTTCAAGTTTTTCAAGAGCCCTTTTTACTCTTTTTTCATCCTTGTGCCCTGTAAAATCAACAAAAAATACATATTCCCACGCTTTTCTTTTACTTGGTCTTGATTCTATTCTTGTAAGATTTATTTTCTCCTCTTTAAAAGGAACAAGCATATCATGCAAAGCACCAACCTTATCTTTTATAGAGAATAATATTGAAGTTTTATCATGGCCGGTTCTTTCTGTAAACTCTTTCCCTATAACCAGAAACCTTGTGATATTTTCCGAAAAATCCTCTATTTTTTCAGCAATAATTGAAAGATTATAAATTTTCGCTGCAACTTCTGAACCAATTGCTGCTGTTTTCCTTTTTGTCTTTACTTTTTTTACAGCTCCTGCTGTGCTTTCTGTTTCAATTATTTCCACATTAGGTAAATTTTCTGCAATCCATTTTCTGCATTGAGCCAGTGCTTGAGGGTGAGAATAAATTTTTTTTATGTCTTTTAATGACTTCTCTTTTGATAAAAGATAATGATGAATTTCAAGCAGAATTTCAGAGGTTATTTTTAATTCGCTTTCCAGAAACATATCAAGAGTGTGTGTTATTACTCCTTCCATTGAATTTTCTATTGGTACCACTCCATAATCTACTCTTCCTTTTTCAACTTCTCTGAAAACATCATCTATGGTTCTGCATGGAATATATATTCCTTTTTCTCCAAATTTTTTGAGAGCAGCCTGATGGGTGAATGTTCCTTCTGGTCCAAGATAAGATATTTTAAAAGGTTTGAACATTGCCCTGTAAACTTTAAGAATTGTATCCATTATAAGCTCAACATCTTTTGAGGATAGAGGACCTTTATTCTTCTTAATCAGTTTTTCTATTATTTTTTTCTCTCTTGAAGGGTCAAAAAATGGTTTTTTCTTTTCTTTTTTAAGTTCCGCTATTTCTTTAACTTTCTGTGCTCTAAGATTTAAAAGATTTAAAA
>JAGHCG010000092.1 GCA_021160565.1 bacterium
AATGATCGACGACTAACTAATAATCCTCCTTCTTTATAGTGTCCCATTTGCAGAAGATGTGACGCTATTTCAAATGCTCCCTTGTGGTGGTCTGTACTTACATAATTAAGGAAGGGCTCTTTAACCATTCTGTTAAGCACCATAACTGAATATCCTTTTGAAAAAAAATCCTTTAAATATCTTTTTTCGCTTTCTTCAGGAAGAGCCCATATTATTCCCTGAAATTTTCTGTCCGAAAGGATTTCAAAAAAATCATAAAATTTTGATAAAGAATAAAAAGAAATATGGATATTTTCATTAGTTGTTGCTGTCACCATTCCTTCTACCAGAAGTCCAAGAGAGATGTTTTCTTCCCAGTCAGATGGAAGCAGGATAAGGATTGAACAGATTTTAGAAGGTTTAATTCTTTTTCTTGCGAAAGTACCTTTTCCTTGAATACGATATATAAAGCCCTCTTCTTCCAGTACTTCCAGTGCTTTTCTCACTGTCATATGATTGACTTTAAACTTATAAGTTAATTCTGTCTGACTTGGTAAAATATCCCCTTCTTTAGAATCCTTTATTATTTCAAGCAAATACTCTTTTATCTCCTGATAAAGCAAGCCACTATTCATTGTTTTTTTCATTAACATATATAGTAATATATATTTTAATTTTTGTCAAATTTTTTTACTCTGGATGTTCATTGGTTCCATCCTATAGATGACTTTTCTCAAATTTTTAGTAAGAAATATGAAGAGCAATTATTTCAAGGGGTGGTATATTTTTTCTAACTTCTACTGTGAGTTTATCTCCTTTTTGAAACCAGTTTTTTCTGTTTAACTCTTTCCATTCTCTTTTATTACAGAGCATAATTCTTTTTACTCTTTTACTCACAGTACATTCAAATTTTGCTCTTTTCCAGAAATCATAATTGATGTTCATTGCAGCAACAGTAATACTTTTTTCTTCATCTACTCTGTGAGGTAAAATCCATCCATTTGCTTCAACTTTAAGAGGAATTTCTCCTTGACTTAGCCAATCTATTACAGAATGAAATTGTAATTTTCTATATTCAGTGTAAAAAAATTTACTCGCTCCCTTTTCATAGAGGTCAGAACTTGCTCCTGAAAAATCATACGGATAAACAGCAATTCTACCGCCAAGTTCATTTTCAAAAAGCACAACTCCATTAAATAAAAATTCAAGTTCTGGATTAAGAATTCTGGAAATGACTCTCGCTTCAGGTACAACTTCCAAATCTCCAACTCTCCATAATGTTGAAACTCCATATGTCCAGGTAAATCTGTATTTTCCTCCACCGAATTCAGTATCTGTAAGTTCTTCAGGACCTATCTGTTTTTCTCTGTGATGGTATACTCCTTTAACTCTTACTCCTGCCAGTTCCCATAAATTCAAACTTCCAAGGGTTTCAACAGCAGATAAATCAAGAAGAACTCCCTTACTAAATATTTCTTCAATTTCTTTTCTACCAAAACATCTCAATATCTGCCCTGTAATTGCTGAGACTTTTTCCCTGCTGTTATTGTAAACTATTGGAAATCCAAAACCTCTCAATACTTCTGTCCAGCCACTCTCTCTCGGATAAAGTTCCTCCATTCTTTGCCCTTCTTTTGTGTGAGTGTAATATATTGAGTGAGGATGTGTAAGGATATTAATTCCCCGAAACTCTTTTCCCTCTTTAACCATCTTCAGAAGAGAATTGAATTCCTTCTTGTCTTTTCTCAACATCTCTGCAACGCCCGGAATTTCCATTGGTGTTCCGAGAGGGTCATATATATTTAAAGTATGATTTTCTATCCCAAGAACACAACCCCACTTTATCTGTGCTGAAAGCCATCTTGCTGACTTTACATAAATGGAATGAGGCATACTTTCTATTTCAGTTGCTTTTAATACATTTTCTGGAATAAAGGGTAAAAATTTTTTCAATGCCTCATCTTCTATTAGAAAAAATCTGGGATTTCCCTCATAATATTGAGTTGTAGCCATGCGAATACCGGAACCCACTTTGCCTTTTAATGCTTCAATCTGTTTTTCTGGGTCTCTCCCTTCAATCTCGTGAAGATAGGGAGTGGATGACATCCAGCATACTCGTGTTCTTGGAGAAACTTTATGCACTGTATCTCTTATTATCCTTCCTGCTTCAATCATTGTATCTTCCAGAAATTTAAACCATTTTTCTCTCAAAGGATGCGGTTTCCCAGGTTTTAAAATCAGTTGAACAAGTTTCTCTCTATTAATTTTTTCACCTATTATTTTGCTGAATGTTTCTAAATGTCTTTCACAGTAGCAACCGAATTCAATTGAAGGAGAATGATAAAAGTATCTGAAATCATCATCTATCCAGATTCCTTCAGGTTTTGTTGATGCATAAATAGAGTATGTTTCTTTTATCAATTTCTGCCATCCAGGGGAAAGAGGGCAGGCACAGCTTTTTGATTTTTTTCCTCTGTAATCAATCATAAATTCTACTTCAGGGTGAATAAGGGAGATATTACCCCCAAAATCACCATGTCCTATAGTTGTGAGAACATTTATTGAATATTTAACGTTTATTCTCTCAAGTGCTTTTTTTACCTTTTTCAAAACTTCTGCTACCTTTTTAACTTCTTCAACAGGCAAAAGTTCTCTATAAACACCTGCAGATTCAGTAAAACACATAACCTCATCTATAGAATTTTCTTTACAAAATCTCATCAGTTCGTCTATAGTCTTTTCTGCTAACCATTCTGGAACAAATTTTCTCAGAATATATCTCACTTTCTTCCCCATTTTAACTCCTTTTCAACAGAATAACTTCATAAAGAGATAAATCTTTCAGAAAAAC
>JAGHCG010000171.1 GCA_021160565.1 bacterium
ATCTATCATAACTTCCTTTCCTCCTTTGCCTCATTATATCTTTCTGTTATAGTTTCTGTCAAGTTTAAAGAAAAGAGAATTTACAATTTATGGTATAGAAAACAGAGAAGAGCTTTTTGAGTATGAAGACGATTTTCTGCCTGGTCGAAAACAACAGAATTTTTCCCATCAATTATTTCATCTTCAACTTCCCATCCACGATGAGCAGGAAGGCAATGCATAAAAATAAAATCTTTCTTAGTACTTTCAAGGAGTTTTCTGTTCACCTGATAACTTTTAAAAATTTTTTTCCTTTCTTCTGCTTCCTTTTCATCTCCCATACTCACCCAGGTATCAGTATAAATAACATCTGCATCCTGAATAAATCTCTCAGGATTGGTATCTATCTTTACAAGATTTTTATTTTCAACCTGTTTTAAAATTTTTTCTGAAGGCATATATTTTTCAGGACAGGAAATCCTTATTTCAATTCCAAGTAAATCTGCTCCAAGAATAAGAGAGTGACACACATTATTTCCATCTCCGATATATGTTATTTTTATATTTTTCAGAGTTCCTTTTTTTTCGTAAATGGTAAAGAAATCTGCAAGTACCTGGCATGGATGAAGAAGGTCTGTCAAAGCATTTATTACTGGAAAATTTGACCATTTAGCAAATTCTTCAACTTCTTCCTGTTCATAAGTTCTTATAATGAGACCATCAATATATCTGGATAAAACCTTTGCTGTATCTTTAACTGTCTCACCTCTTGATATCTGCGTTGTCTCTCCTGAAAGGTAAATTGAATTTCCACCAAGTTCATAGATTGCAACTTCAAAAGAAACTCTTGTTCTTGTTGAAGGTTTTGTAAATAGAAGTCCTATGGATAATCCCTTAAGAACAGGGAAGATACGATTTTTTTTTCTCTGATTTTTCAATTTCTTTGTTATATCAAAAATTTTATAAATTTCATCTCTTGTTAAATCTTTTATCCTTAGAAAATCCCTTTTCAATTTTAACTTCCCCCATTATTTGAAAATTCAGAAAGAGATTTTTTGAGAAGTTCAATTCCCATATCAATCTCCTCTTTTTTGACATTTATTGCAGGCATTATTCTCATAACATTTCCGTGAGTGCAGTTTATTAAAAGACCATTTTTCCCGCATATATTCATAAGTTTATTTCCATCACCTTCTATTTCAAAAGCAAGCATAAGACCCATCCCTTTTATTTTTTTTATAAATTGAAATTCATCCTTTAATTCCTCCAGTTTATTTTTCAGATATTCTCCACATTCTTTCACATTCTCAAGTAAATTTTCTTTCTCTATTGTTTCAATTACTGCAAGGCAACATACACAGGCAAGAGGACTGCCACCAAAAGTTGAAGCATGTGTTCCAGGAGTCATGAAATCTGCTATTTCTTTTTTTGCAATCATTGCTCCAACTGGAAATCCGCCACCGAGAGTTTTTGCAAGTGTCATTATATCGGGTTCAACTCCAAATTGTTGATAGGCAAAAAAAGTTCCTGTTCTTCCAAATCCTGTCTGGACTTCATCAAAAATCAGAAGAATATCTTTTTTTTCACATAATTCCTTCACCTGAAAAAGATATTCTCTATCAATCACATTAATTCCACCCTCTCCCTGTATCAATTCAAGAATTATTCCTGCTGTTTCCTCATCTACTGATTTTTCAAGAGAAGAAAAATCATTAAAAGGGACATAGGAAAAACCAGAAGGCAATGGTTTGAAAGGTTCATTATATTTCTTCTGACCTGTCATTGTCACTGTTGCAAGGGTTCTGCCGTGAAAAGAGTTTTCCATTGAGATTATTTTATATTTTCCTTTATTCCTTCCATATAATCTTACCAGTTTAATTGCTGCTTCATTTGCTTCTGCTCCGCTGTTGCAGAAAAAAACTTTCCCTTCAAAAGAAATTTCAGATAATTTTTTTGCTAAAATTGCCTGCCATGGATGGTAATGGTTATTTGGAAGGTGTATCAAAATTTCTGCCTGTTTTTTTATTGCTTTTACAATTTCTGGATGACAATGTCCAAGACCACTTACTGCCCATCCCGGGAAAAAATCAAGATATTTTTTCCCTTCCAAATCATAAAGATAACTTCCTTCCCCTTTTACAAAAACAAAATCACTTTTTGTATAACATCCAATTACATAATCTTCATAGAGTTTTTTTATTTCTTCTTTTTTCATTTTTTAATTTCAGTTCCAATTCCCTGCTCTGTAAATATTTCAAGTAAAATTGAATGTGGAATATTTCCACTTATTATATGGACTTTTCCAACTCCTTTATTTATTGCAGATATAGCAGATTTAACTTTTGGTACCATCCCCTCCTTTATTATTCCTTTTGATATCAATTCTTTTGCCTGATTAACTTCAAGCCCTGATATTAAAGTTTCCGGATTTTCCGGATTTCTCATCACTCCAGGCACATCTGTAAGAAAAATTAATTTGGTGGCTTTCATTTTCTCTGCTATTGAGGAAGCAACTGCATCACCATTTATATTGTAAATAATTCCTTCCTCTGAATAGGCAAGAGGAGAAACAACAAGGATTTTTTCTTCATTTAATTTTTTCTCAATATATTCAACATTTACATCTTTTACCTGTCCCACAAAACCCAAATCAATTACCTCTTCACCTTTCTGATAATGTATTTTTTTCGCAATCATAAATTTTTCTTCTGGAAGAAGTGATGCTGCTTTCACTTTTAATTTTTTCTTAAGATAATTCACTATTTCATCTCTAACTCCAAAAAGAACTTCTTTAACTATCTCAATAGTTTTTTCATCTGTAACCCTCAATC
>JAGHCG010000235.1 GCA_021160565.1 bacterium
AATTTGTAAAGGTGGTTGAATTTTTCTTAATTTTCACAGAAACATTTTCTCCTGCAATTTGAATTAAAATTTTATCCATTTCTGTTTCAGTCTCAACATAAAATTCTTTTTTTCCTTTTTTCACTTTATAAAGAGGGGGTTGAGCAATGTAAATATATCCATGTTTTATAAGGTCTGTCATCTGCCTGTAAAAGAAAGTAAGAAGAAGTGTTCTTATATGGGCTCCATCAACATCAGCATCTGTCATAATTATAATTTTATGATATCTGGCTTTACTTATATCAAATTCCTCTCCAACTCCACCACCTATTGCAGTAATCATTGTTTTAACTTCATCATTATTAAGAACTTTATCAAGTGAGGCTTTTTCTGTATTTATTATTTTCCCCTTTAATGGTAAAATTGCCTGAAATGTTCTGTCCCTTCCCTGTTTTGCACTTCCACCTGCTGAATCTCCCTCAACGATGAAAAGTTCTCGCTGGGAAGGTTCTTTGATTGAGCAATCAGCAAGTTTTCCAGGTAATGCTCCTGTTTCAGCAAGTTTTTTCCTTGTTAAATCTCTTGCTTTTCTTGCTGCTTCTCTTGCTTTTGCAGTTGCTATACATTTATTCAAAATTTCTCTTGCAGGTTCAGGATTTTCCTCAAGAAATGTGAAAATTTGCTGGGAAACTATTCCCTCAACAAGAAAACGTATTTTTGAATTGCCAAGTTTTGTTTTTGTCTGTCCTTCAAATTGAGGTTCCGGAAGTTTCACACTTATAACAGCAACAAGTCCTTCTCTAACATCTTCACCAGCAAGGAGTTTATTGTTGAGGAAACCATTATTTTTCCCATACTCATTTATTGCTCTTGTAAGTCCACTTCTGAAACCTGTAAGATGTGTTCCACCTTCTTTTGTATTAACATTGTTGGCAAAGGAAAGAACTGTTTCACTATATCCTTCATTATACTGAAAAGCAATTTCCACTTCCACATCATCTTCAACCTTTTTAAGATAAAATGGAGGAGAAAAGAGAACTTTTTTATTTTTATTTAAATATTCCACGAAAGAGACAAGTCCACCATCAAACTGGTAAACTTCTTTTATATTTTTTCTTTCATCTTCAAATACTATCTTTATTCCACCATTAAGAAAAGCAAGTTCTCTCAGTCTTCCTGAAAGAATGCTTTCATCAAACTCGGTTGTTTCAAATATTTTCTCATCTGGCTTGAATGTGACTTTTGTTCCTGTTGAGTGGGTTTTCCCAATTACCTTTAATGGAGTAACAGGTTTACCCCTTTCATATCTCTGATGATAAACTTTTCCATCTCTCTTAACCTCAACTTCAAGCCATTCAGAAAGAGCATTTACTACGGAAACTCCAACTCCATGAAGTCCTCCTGATACTCTGTAAACTTTTCTATCAAATTTTCCACCTGCATGAAGTACTGTCATTACCACTTCAACCGCTGGTCTTTTTTCTGTTTTATGCATATCAACCGGTATTCCTCTACCATTATCTTCAACTGTTATGCTATTATCCGGATGGATTGTCACATAAATTTCACTACAAAAACCTGCCATTGCCTCATCTATACTGTTATCAACCACTTCATAAACAAGATGATGAAGTCCTGAAGTGGATGTATCTCCAATGTACATGGCGGGTCTTTTTCTGACCGCTTCTATTCCACCCAGAACCTGAATTGTGGTTGCATCATATTTTTCTCTCTTCATGGGAACCTCCAATTAACTAATAATTTTACTATTTCCCGTTATTTGTGTCAAATATAGGGGGTTGTCAAGAATTTTGTGTCTCGCTCACCTCCTTTCCAAATCTTAAGTTAAACAATTGTCTTATTTCATACTCATTTCCTTTATTTCTTACATAACTGGTGGTCTGATTTCGGAAAAATACTTTCTATACTTTCACTGCAATCTAAGGAAAATCATCACTTACTATAATCAATACTCTCTTTAAACCAGAAGGAGATTAAATCATTTCCGCCACAATACATGGCGGACCCGACACTCTTTTTGGCGGGAAATATTTTTATCCAGTCAGTTCTGTTCTCTTTCCCAAATTCTATATACCATCCTCCTATCTCTTTCCTTCCATCCAGCCCTATTAACAAAATTACATAAATTACTGCATCTTCCAGGTCTCTTGTCTTAAAATCATCCACTTTATCTTTTACATCTCTCAAATTTTTCCTTGCTCAATTTCCATCCTCCCATTTCTCCCTTTCCTTCTTTTCTTCAGATTTTTATATATTAGAGACAATATTTTTTTACTACCATACAGGTAAAATAGAAAAAGTAGAGCCATTATAACTAAAATTGACAGATTGAGGATTTGAGAGTAATTTTAATTTTGAAGGAGGTGAGGATAATGGTTGAAAATATAAAATGGCTTGGACATGCAAGTTTACTGATAGAAAAAGAAGGGAAGGTTATATATGTGGACCCATGGAAAATAAAAGAAGAAAAGAAAGCGGATTTGATTTTAATAACTCATCCACATTATGACCATTGCAGTAATGAAGATGTGAAAAAAATTCTGAAAGAAGAAACTGTAATAGTTGCCCCTTCAGATGCTTTAAAAGAAGTTGATGGAAAAAATAAGAAAGCGATAAGGCCTGGAGAGGGAATTGACTTTGAATGGGTGAAGATAGAAGGAGTTGCTGCTTATAACCTGAATAAAAGTTTTCATCCGAAGGCAAATAACTGGGTTGGATTTATAATAAGATTTCCAGAAAGTTCAATTTATATTGCTGGTGATACTGATTTTGTTCCTGAAATGAAACAGGTGAAAGCAAATATAGTAATTTTACCTGTTGGAGGAACATATACGATGGATGCAGAAGAAGCAGCAAGGGCAGTGAATACAATAAAACCAGAAATAGCAATTCCAATTCATTATGGAGATATAGTTGGTTCTCAAAAAGATGCTGAAAAATTTGCTTCTCTTGTAAAAGAAGCAGAAGTTAAAATACTTTAAACAGTGTATTTTTCAAAAATTGCTTTTAAAAAATAACTTCTTTCCCTGTTTCAGAACTTTTATATATTCCTTCGAGCATTTTTATAACTTCAAGAGATTCTTCAGGTTTTACAGGAACTTCTTTATCTTCTTTTACACATTCAAGGAAAATTCTTATTTCCTCATGATGAGGTTCAACATCAGGAAGTGTTTCCATTTTCAAATCAATATTCTGTAAAACTCCTTTCTTTTCAGTCGCAAGTTTACCATCAGGCCATCTTATTCCTGCTTCTGTTCCAAAAAGAGTTGTTGAAAGGTCTGAAAGTTTTTCCATATTTGCAAGGAAACTGCAGGTAAGTAAAATTGTTGCATTATTTTTAAATCTTATAAATCCGGTTGCAAAATCTTCAACATCATAAGCATCTCTATCCCATTCTCCCCACAATCCTCTTATGTCTTTTCTTTTAGCAAGTTTTGTATAGGTGGCGCCATTTACTGAATGAACTTCAGGACATCCCATAAACCAGTAAGTTAAATCAAGAATATGCACTCCTATGTCGAACATTGGTCCTCCACCACTGAGTTCCTTTTTTATGAAAGTAGGACTGGGTGGCAAATATCTTCTTCTTAATGCAAAAGCAATGGCATGATAAATTTCTCCAAACACTCCATCTTCAATCAGTTCTTTTATAACTTTTGCTTCTTTTGTAAACCTCAGATGCTGTCCTGCCATTAATTTTTTTCTATTTTTTTTACTTGCTTCAATCATTCCCTTTACTTCTTCTATACTTAAAGCAAGTGGTTTTTCACATATTACATGTTTTCCCGCATTTAAAGCATCAACTGTTATTTGATAATGAAACCTGTTTGGGGCGCATATGTCAATTATATCTATTTCTTCCATTTCCAGCAGTTTTTTGTAGTCATCATACACATGAGAAATTTCCAATTTTTCAGACGCATAATTTCTTGCTTCTTTTGAAACATCTGCTATTGCAAAAACTTCAACATCTTTAAGTTTCTTCCATCCAGGAAAATGAACCATTCTTGCAATTCCACCAAAACCCACTATTCCAACCAGATATTTTCCTCTTAACATTTTTACTCCTCCTTTTTAAAATTTAAAAGAAATTCTCACATCCACTGCTATTGCTCCTTTTCCTTTTTCCATAACAATTAAAGGATTTATATCCATTTCTTTTATTTCAGGGAAATCAGTACATAATTTTGATATTCTTAAAAGTACATCTTTTATACCTTCTTTATCCCTTTCAGGAATATTTCTAAATCCAGAGAGAATTTGAGAAGTTTTTATTTCCTCTATCATTTCTTCTGCATCAGTGGTTGTTATCGGGATTACTCTAAAAGAAACATCTTTTAAAAGTTCAACATAAATTCCACCAAGTCCAAACATTAAAAGATGTCCAAATTGAGGGTCCTGTGTAACACCAACTATAACTTCAACTCCCTTTAAGATGGGCTGTATTTGAACTCCAATTATTTCAGCATCTTTTTTATATTCCTTTGCTGATTTAACTATTTCTTCAAAAGCTTTCTCTGCTTCTTCTGGTGTTGTAATGTTCATTTTAACTCCACCTGCTTCTGTTTTGTGAAGAATATCAGGTGAGACAAGTTTCATAACAACATTTTTCCCTATCCTTTTAAAGTATTCCACACACTCCTCTTTATTTCTTGCCAGGAAAGAATTTATCACTTTAATCCCGTAAAGAGAAATCATTTCTCTCCCTTCAATATCTCCTATATTCCTTTTCCCTTCCTCCTTAAATTTCTTTATTAACTCTCCTACTTTTTCCTTTTCCACTTCAAATTCAGGTATTTTTCCTTTGTCTTTCTCCAGATATTTTCTATATAAACTCATTCCTTTAAGTGAAAAGACAGCCCTTTCAGGAAAGAGATAATTTGGAATTGAGTTGTTCTGAAGTATATCAATTCCTTTTGCAATTCTTTTCCCACCCATAAAGCATCCAACCACAGTTTTATTATATTTCTTTGATATTTCAACCACTTTTTCTGCTGTCTCTGGAATTTGAGTGACCACCTGTGGAGTTAAAATTGCTATAACACCATCAACATTTTCATCAGAGAGAACCGTATCAAGTGTTTTCCCATAGGTGTCAGCAAGAACATCTCCAAGTGCATCAACAGGATTATGAATGTTTGCAGCAGGTGGAAGTAATTCTTTTAAAAATTTTTCTGTTTTTTCTTTAAAAGTGGCGAGTTTAAGACCTTCTCTTTCAATAGCATCAACAGCCATGACAGCAGGTCCTCCAGCATTTGTGACAATTGCTATTCTGTCTCCTTTAAGGAGTGGCTGGTAGGAGAAAATAAGAGCGTAATCAAAAAGTTCCTCAACTGAATTTGCTCTTATAACCCCTGATTGAATAAATGCAGCGTCATAAGCACTGTCTGAACCCGCAATACTTCCTGTATGGGAAGAGACCGCTTTTCCACCTTGTTCTGTTCTTCCGGATTTTACAATAATAATTGGTTTTTTCTGTGAAATTTTTTTTGCTACATTGATGAATTCTCTCCCATTATCTATCCCCTCAAGATAGAGTAAAATGGCGTTTGTATTTGGGTCTTTTCCAAATTCCTCTATAAGGTCAATTTCTGATACATCTGCTTTATTTCCGTAACTTACAAATTTTGAAAGTCCTATATTTTCTCTACATGCCCAGTCAAGAATTGCTGTACCAAGAGCACCTGACTGAGTTATAAAAGAAATTTTCCCTTTTGGTGGCATTTCAAAAGCAAAAGAAGCATTCAATTTATTCACAGGGTCTATAACCCCAAGGCAATTAGGTCCAATAAGTCGCATTTTGTACTTTTTGACTATTTCTTTTAATTCCTCTTCTCTTTTTTTACCTTCTTCTCCTGTTTCTTTAAAACCAGCACTTATAACTATCAGCCCCTTTACTCCCTTTTCTCCACACTCTTTTGCTACCTCACACACAAATTTTGAAGGGATAATAATAACAGCAAGGTCAACTTTTTCAGAAATTTCAGAGATATTTTTATAACACTTCAAATTCAGAATTTCTCCACCTTTTGGATTTACAGGAAATATTTTCCCTTCAAACCCTCCATCAATTATATTTTTAAGAACTTTAAACCCAAGTTTTTCAGGATTTGTTGATGCTCCTATTACAGCGACACTTTCTGGATTAAAAAATTGAGTTAACATTTATCCCCTCCTGTTAAGAATGAAAAGATACGGAAAAATATTATATCACCACTTGCTGAAATGTAAAGGAGTTTTGAAATAGTAGAAACAACAGGGAAAAAATAGAAAAAAAATAAATTTGGAATAAATTTTTATTTACCAGTGAATCTCCATAGAAATTATTTCGTATGGTTTAACTGTCAAAAATAAGGGATTTTTGATTTTTATTTCTTTACCTCTATCTTCTGAGATATTAACTCTGTACACCTTTTTAGGGGGTTTTTTGAATTTA
>JAGHCG010000251.1 GCA_021160565.1 bacterium
CATAAATATTTTATCAGAACATATAAGCCAAAGAAAGTGACAAAACTTATGAAAGGGTATGATGAAATTCCTGTTGAAGGATGGTTAAAATTTGATAAGTATGAAATAGAAATTCCTCCCCGTCAGATAGGTTATGTTTATCCTTTTCTCTATATTCCAGAAGATGAAAAATACTTCAATCAGCACTGGTGTGCCATGATTGGAATAATTGGCCAACCTTCTTCTGGAGTTTCCCTCGGTGTTTATTTAAGAGTGAGAATTGAAACTCAAAGCAGGGAAAAGATTAAAGAGAAACCTGGTGGAATGCTGGCAGTTGTTCCAAGTGTTATCAAATTTTATGGAAACGGGAAAAAATATATAACAATTTATAATAACTCTCCTGAAAAAGAAGAAGTTAAGACATATATTTTAAAAGATAAAAGACAGACGAAGAGTTATTTAAAACATGGATTTGCACCTCTTGATGAAAATGTGAAAATTAAACTTCCTGGAAAAATAGTAATTGAAAAAAATGGAAGGAAAAAATTTCCTGTTTCAGTTAATTTGAAAGAAGTAAAAAGAAATCAGGAAGGAATAATTTTTTTTGAAGGTAAAAATGGTATTAATTTTTTAAGAGTGGAAATACTGAAGAAAAATGGCAAAAATTAAATTGTGGTTAACTGGATATGTTTTATTGGCGATTAAAATTGCTCTCACTTCAAATTTTCAGTTTATAAATGTCTCTGTTTTCCTGCATGGTTATTCTATTTCCGGGAATATCTATTACCAGGGAACTCTCTCAGGAAATGTACATGTGAGAGCGTATACTTCTTCAGATTTTCAGACACAACCTTTCAGAGAGTTTATCATTAATGATTTTTCTTCTGGTTCTTCTTATAATCTTGAAAATTTCCCTGCTGGTAATTACTGGATAATTGCTTTTATGGATATAAACCAAAACAACGATTATGATAAAGGAGAACCTTATGGAGAATATATTTTTAATCCTCTCACAATATCGGGGCAGGATATTTCAGGAATTGATATAAATTTAAATTCTCCTCCTTCAAAACCATCTTGTCTTCAACCTCCAGACCATTCAACCACAGAAAATCTTGATATTTTGCTTGTTTCCTCTCAATTTTCTGATGCGGATGGAACAGATACACAAACTGCCTCCAAATGGGAAATTTTTCTTTCAGAGCAAAATGAGACAGAAACACCTGTTTTTAAAAGAGAAATAACCCAGACAGATATAGAACAAAATCCATCTTCTTACACTTCTTTAAAAATCCCGTGGGGAACTCTTGAATTTGGAAAAGAATATAAATGGAGAGTGAAATACAGAGATTTTTATGGAATGGAATGGTCAGAATGGAGTGATTTTTCTTCCTTTACAACATGCTCCTACGACCCTGAACTTGATGAGCAAACACCGGAGGAAACAATTCTTACCTATCTTCAGGAGAGTTATCAGGTGGATACAGGAATAAAAACAATAAATGGAGAAACAGCTGGTGTTAAAACCGATACAGGAATTATCAAAATGTTAAAATCAATCAATCCTGATACACTTCCTGATGATGGGAAACCAGATAATTTACCCTTTGGATTGTTTGCAACAAGAATTGAAAACCTTCAACCAGGACAGACAATAACTCTGAGTTTTTACCTCCCGGGAAATTACGAAAATGGAACCTGGTATAAATATGACCCTGTGAAAGGATGGTATGAATTTGGAAATGTGAGTTTTACCTATGATTCAGCAAATGGATATACAGAAGCAAGTTTAATATTAAAAGATGGTGAAACTGGAGATGTAGATGGTGTTGCTAATGGAATTATCATTGACCTTGGTGGAGTTGCTTTATTCTATCAAAAAGGAGATATAAACAGAGACTGGCAAATTGATATTTCTGATGTTATCCTCTGTTTAAGAATGTGTGTTGGAATTGACCCTGTTGATTTATCAAAAGCGGATATAAACTCAGATGGTACAGTTGACATTTCTGATGTTATTCTCACACTGAGGCTGGCAATTGGCCTTCCTGTAGAATAACACTACCCACATAATTCCCTCACAATAAGTTTCTTTTCTGGTTAAGTGCTTCAATCCAATAAAAAAATTATAAAGTTTCTTTAAGAAATTCAATTGCTGCCTTCAACATTCTTTTTGTAATCTTATGTCCAACATTCTTTTCTTCATATACAACTAAAGACTGAGGGAGTTTTTCCTTTTTACACCTTTCTCTTATTGCTTTCACAAATGCTTTATACATTATCTCTGGTGTTCCCTCATCTTTTGCTCCCCATCCAAAAAACAATCTTCTTGGTGGAGTTAATGCAACCACCTGATCCCAGTCAATTCCTTCTTTTATCATTCCAGGAACAAAATGGTAAAGGCAGTGGCACAGACGATATTGATAAAACTGATGTCTCAAAGTCATAAAACTGAAAAAGCACACTCCTGCTTTTACCTTTTCATTAACAGAAGCCAGAATATAACATTGTGTACTGCCCCCTGACCATCCAATTGCTCCTATGGACTTTGCTCCCAGATACTCCAGCACTTCTATTGCTCTTGAATTATCCCACACACTTTTCCAGCACAAACTTTTCCCTCTCGCGACCAGCTCCATATGGGTGTTTATTTCATCAAAGAAAAATTTAGCATATCCAAATTTTGTTCTTCTTTCTCCAAAACAGAGAGCATCAGGAGCGAGAACACGAAAACCAGAAACAGCAAGCCAGTAAGAATACTGAACCGGATCATTCAGGTCAGGTTTACAGTGATATTCTTTACCAACTGGGAAAATATTCTCTCCCCCATGCCCATGAATTGAAAGAACACCTGGAGCATCTTTTTTTATCTCTTTATGAAAAAGATGAATTGCAGGAACAATATCTCCTCTTTCAACCTGATATTCTATTCTTTGCTTTATAATATTTCCGGGTAAAATCTTCTCATCTGTAATTTTAATATTCAGTGGAACAGATGGTTTCCTGAATTCTCCAAGAATTTTAAGAAATTTTTTCTTGACTTCTGAAGGAGAAAAATTCCCCGGATAATTTTCTGGCTTACCTTTAAATTCTTCTGGAATAAAAACTTTCTTCATCTTTCTCTTTCAATTTTGTTCCAGAAATTTTTCCAATAATTTAATGCAAAATTCAGCACTTTCCATTGCTCTTACTCCATCCCTTTCTGTATACTCTTCTGAAGGAATGAAATCTATTTCTCCATAAAAAGCAAGTTCTCTCTCCTTCCTTAACCATTTTGAAATTTCTGCATATTTTTTGAAATTATTTTTAAAATCAGGATATTTTTTGTTCAGTTCCATTATCAAATCGCTTACATCATGCCACTTCGGAGGGTCAATTCCTGCTGCTCTCAAAATCCCTTTTCCACATAATTCAACAATTTCCTGTGCTTCCCTTATAACG
>JAGHCG010000120.1 GCA_021160565.1 bacterium
ATCTGAAAGAGGGCAGAAGATACTATCTTGGAAACATTAATTTTGAAGGGAATTTAATTTTCAGGAAAGAAGAAATTGAAAAAGTGCTTGTTTTGAAGAAAAAAGGAGAAGTTTTTAACAGAAAAAAAGCAGATAAAAATATCCAGGAAATTTTAAATCTTTATTATGAAAAAGGATATGTAAAAGCAAAAGTTGAAGAAATCCCATCTATTGGAGAGAAAGAAAATGTGTTAAATATAACTTACTACATTCAGCCAGGAGAAATTTATTATGCTGAGGAAATAAAAATAAAAGGGAATACAAAAACAAAAGATAAGGTGATAAGAAGAGAATTGAAAATTGAACCTGGTGATAAAATAACTTCTGATAGGATAAGAAAAAGTTATATAAGATTGAGAGATTTAAACTATTTTGATGCAATTAATATTTATCCTGAATTTAAAGAGACACCCGGAAAAGCAGATGTTGTGGTGGATGTCAAAGAAAGGAAAAAAACAGGATTATTTTTAATAGGTGGAGGATATAGCAGTATTGACAAACTTGTTGGAATGGTTAGTATAGAGCAGAGAAATTTTGATATAACAAATCCACCAAGTTTTGTTGGTGGAGGACAGGATCTGGCACTTACTTTTGAAATAGGAACAGAAGCAAGAAATTATAAATTGAGTTTTACTGAACCTTATTTTCTTGATAAACCTGTATGGATTGGGCCTGATATTTATAGATTGAGAAGAGAATGGGACGATTATACTGTTCAGAGTACAGGAGGAGATTTAAGGATTGGAAGAAGATGGGAAAATTTTTCTCTTGGTTTCACATTCACTTCTGAAAAGAACGAACTTTCAGATGTTGATATTCCTTCTTTACAGTATCAGGAAGGCACATTGAGGAAAAACAGTCTTCTTGTTTCTTTAATTTATTCAAGTCTTGACAGCAGATTGTATCCAACAAAAGGAGATAGATTGAAAATTGGAGTTGAATATGCAGGTGGAATTTTTCAGGGAGATATTGATTTTATAAAACCGACTTTTGAAAACAATTTTTACTGGCCATTTAAAAAATTCATTTTCCACAGCAGAACATATATCGGAATGATAAAAGAGATGGGAGATACCGAAAATATACCCATTTATGAAAGATTTTTTGGAGGAGGGATAGGAACTGTAAGAGGTTATGAAGAGAGAACTCTTGGGCCAAAAGAAGATGGAAAGGCAGTTGGTGGGAAATCAATATTTGCACAGAATTTTGAATTGGTGTATCCTTTATATAAAGAAATTTTAAAGGGAGTTATTTTCTTTGATGTTGGTAATGTATGGGAAAAATGGGGTAGTTTTGGTAATTTGAAAAAAGGAGTTGGAGCAGGATTAAGAATAACTGTTCCTATTTTACGCAGTCCTATAGAGGTTTATTACGGATATGCACTGGATAGAGAAGAAGGAGAGAGTAGAGGAAGGTTTCATATTGGTATGAGTTTTGGATTTTGAAAGGAGGAAAAATTGAAAAAATATGGTGTGGGATTGGGAATTTTGGTTTTTCTCAGTATTTCTGGATTGAGTGGTTTTGCTGGAAATAAAAAAGGAAAGATTGGATATGTGAATTTACAGAGGATTTTTTCAGAGTATAAGAAAGCAAAAGAAAGTGAGGAGATGTTTAAAAAGGAAGTAGGGGAGGAACAGAAAAAGATAGATAAAATGCAGGCAGAGATTAAGAAGATGCAGAGTGAATATGAGAAGAAAAAAGACCTGATGAAACCTGAAGAAAGGAGAAAAAAGGAGGCAGAATTAAGAGAGAAAATTCAGGAATTTTCAAAGAAATGGGCAGAGGTTAATAAAAAACTTGATGAAAGAAGAAAGGAACTTGAAGATGCGAGATTGAAGGAAATAAAAGAGACTATAAAGGAATACGGGAAAAAGAAAGGTTATACAGTGATACTTGATTCACGGGTAATTCTTTTTGGAGAAACATCTGCTGATTTAACCGATGAAATAATAAAAGTTCTAAACAGTAAAAAATGAGGGGAAGTCATGAGGATGAAGGTGAAAGAAATTGCTGAAATGGTGGGAGGAAAAGTTATTGGAGACCCAGATGTTGTAATTACAGGTGTTTCCGGGATTAAAGAAGCAAAAGAAGGTGATTTAACCTTTATAGCTATTAACAAATACAAACCTCTTTTAAAATCAACAAAAGCATCTGCAGTTCTTGTTTCTCCGGAGATAAACAATACTGTTAATGCAGTTTTAATCCAGGTTGAAAATCCTTCTCTTGCATTTGCAAAAATAATGGCTCTTGTTGGACCTGAACCAATAAAATTTTCTCCTGGTATTCATCCCACCGCCATAATTGGAAAAAATGTCGAAATAGGGAAAGATGTTTCAATCCAGCCGTTTGCAGTGATTGAAGATAATGCTGTAATTGGAGATGAGACAGTGATTGGAGCAGGAGTTTACATCGGACATTATACAAAAATAGGAAGAAACTGTCTTATATATCCACATGTTGTAATAAGAGAAAGAATAACCATAGGAGACAGAGTAATAATACATCCAGGAACAGTGATTGGTGGAGATGGGTTTGGTTTTGCAACTGTAAGGGGTGTTCATCATAAAATACCACAGATTGGAACTGTGGAAATAGGGAATGATGTTGAAATTGGTTCAAATGTGACAATAGACAGAGCAAGGTTTGACAAAACATATATAGGAAATGGAGTTAAAATTGATAATCTCGTGCAGATTGCCCATAATGTTTATATAGGAGACAATACGATTGTGGTGGCTCAGGTGGGGATTTCAGGGAGTACAAAAATTGGCAAAAATGTAATCATAGCGGGTCAGGCAGGAATTATAGGTCATATTACAATTGGAGATAATGTTATAATTGGTGGAAAAGCAGGAGTTACAAAAAATATTCCACCAAACACTCATGTCACTGGTTTTCCTGCAAGGGATAAATGGGAAGATATGAGATTTCAGGCATATGTGAGGAGACAGCCAGAATTGATAGAGAAGGTAAAAAAACTTGAAGAGAAAATTGAAAAACTTGAAGCAAGATTAAGAGAAATTTATGGAGAAGAAAATCCAGAAAACAATTAAAAAAAAGGTTGAGATAGAAGGAATAGGATTACATACTGGGGAAAAGAGCAGGGTGGTTTTTAAACCAGCCCCTGCTAATACTGGAATTTATTTTTTAAGAAAAGACATTCCTGATGCTGAACCAATAAAAGCAGATATAGATAATTTACTTGATACTTCCCTATATCCAAGAAGGACATCCATAGGGAATGAAAAATTCCAGATTCATACAATTGAGCATCTTCTTTCAGCTCTTTTTGCTATGGAAATTGATAATATTTTTATAGAGATTGAAGGAAATGAATGCCCTGGACTTGATGGAAGTGCAAAACCTTTTGTTGAAATGTTAAAAAAAGCAGGAATAAAAGAACTTGATGAACCCAAGGAGATATTTTATATAAAAGAGCCAATTTATATTTCAGAAGATGGTTCTCATTTAATTGCTCTCCCCTATAATCAGTTGAAAATTTCCTATACTCTTGATTATCCTTCTTCAATTCTTAAATCTCAGTTTGCTTCATATATAATTACTCCTGAAATTTATGAGAAAGAAATTGCACCTGCAAGAACATTTTGTCTTAAAGAAGAAGTTGAAGCATTGAAAAAACTCGGTCTTGGAAAAGGTTCTGATTACTCCAACACTCTTGTAATAGATAAAAATGGAGTTATTGACAATGAATTCAGATTTGAAGATGAACCTGTGAGGCATAAAATAAGTGATTTGATAGGAGATTTGGCTTTACTTGGTTATTCTCTATGTGCCCATATAATAGGAATAAGAAGTGGCCATTCAATAAATACAAAACTTATAAAGAAAATAAAGGAATTCCATAAAAGAGAAAAAGTCAGTGGTGTTGGAGCTCCATCTTTTACTTCCATTCCTTCCCAGAACCTTTATATAGAAGAAATTGAAAAGATAATTCCTCATCGATACCCTTTCCTTCTTGTTGATAAAATAGTAGAAATTGGTGAAAATAAGGCAGTGGGAATAAAAAATGTTACTGTTAATGAATGGTTCTTTCAGGGACATTTTCCTGGCAGACCGGTAATGCCTGGAGTTTTAATTATTGAAGCAATGGCTCAGGTTGGTGGAGTTTTAATGTTGAGTAAAGAAGAAAATAGAGGGAAACTTGCCTATTTCATGAGTATAGATAAAGTAAAGTTCAGAAGAGCAATAAGACCCGGAGACCAGCTTGTAATTGAAGTTGAAGTTGTGAAATTGAAAAGCAAACTGGGACAGATTCAGGGAAAAACATATGTGGATGGTAAACTCGCAGCAGAAGCCCTTTTAATGTTTACTGTTGTGGACGCTTAAAATGGCAAAAATCCACCCTACAGCAATAGTTTCACCAAAAGCAGAAATTGACTTGGATGTTGAAATAGGTCCTTATGCTGTAATAGAAGAAAATGTAAAAATTGGAAAAGGCTGTAAAATTGGTCCATATGTTCATATTGAAGGATATACAGAAATAGGAGAAAATTGTAAAATCTTCACTTCTGCTGTTGTTGGAAGCATTCCTCAGGATTTGAAATATAAAGGAGAAAAAACATATCTTAAAATCGGAAAAAATAATACTATAAGAGAGTTTGTAACCATAAATCCAGGAACATTTGAAGGAGAAACCACATTTATTGGTGATAATAACTTAATTATGGCTTATGCCCATATTGCTCATAACTGTTATGTTGGAAACAATGTAATAATTGCAAATGGTGGAACACTTGCAGGTCATGTGGTTGTTGAAGATTTTGCTATAATTGGTGGACTTGTTGGAATTCATCAGTTTTGCAGGATAGGAAAACATTCAATCATTGGTGGATGTTCAAAAGTAACAAAAGATATAATTCCGTATGTTACAGCAGATGGCCATCCTGCAGTACCCTATGGAATAAATATAATCGGTCTTAAAAGGAGAAATTTTCCAAAAGAAAAAATAGAAATTCTTCAGGAAGTTTACAGAATTCTCTTTCATTCAGGATTAAACATTTCAGATGCTGTAAAAAAAATAATTAAAATGGAAAATTGCGAAGAGGTGAAA
>JAGHCG010000260.1 GCA_021160565.1 bacterium
TCATTACCCATATGTGCTTATTGCTCCTCTTTCATTTGTAGAAATAATACCTGTGGCTTCCTTAGAAGATATACTCTGTATGAAAATAAATGCAATTATTGGAAGAGGGAGTAAAAGAGATTTTATTGATGTCTTCTTTATAATGAAGGAACTTTCTCTTTCTGGTAAAGATTGCATTCGTTTATTCAATAAAAAATTTGGTGATTATAATCCTCTTATAATTTATAAAGCAATGAGTTATTTTAAAGATGCTGATAAAGAACCTGAACTGAAAATGATAAAAAAGATTGACTGGGAAGAAATAAAAAAATTTTTCAGAAAAGAATTTTCTCTCTGATTGTTAAATATATGAAATTTGTGTGATGCTTCTTACCTCTTCATAAAGTTTTTCAAGCAGGTGAGCATAATCCTCTTTTCCATTTTCCACCATATCCATTTCTTCCTGTATTTTCTTTGTTCTTTCTTCTCCAACAAAGTTTTTATAATTACGATTGAGAAAACTGGAAACCCTTATACCTTCTATTGTGGGAGAAATTTTCCCGTTTTTCTCCACTATGTAATTTCTCATAAAAAGTTTTTCTATAATGGTGGCATAGGTTGAAGGTCTTCCAATTCCTTTAATTTTCATCTGATGTATAATTTCTGATTGTGTAAATAATGGTTTTTCAGGTAAATATTTTATGATAACTTTCTTTTTAAAAATTCCAGTTGGGAGTTCTTTTTTTATCTGAGAAGCAGGGTAAAGAGCATATGCTTTCCCTTTTGCTTCCACAACTCTTTCCTCAACCACTTCCTTATCTTCATATCTTATTCTGTATTTTTTTATTTTTACATGATATTCTGGTGATTGACTTGCCATAAATCTACGAAAAATTAAATCATAGAGGGCAAAGTGATACCAGTTTATTTCTTCAATTTGTAAAACTTTTTCCTGAATGAGACGCATCAGAAGTCCTTTTTCCCACGGTCTGGTGGGTCTTATACATTCATGAGCCCCCTCTTTCAGAAATCTTCTTCCTTTAAAATCTTCTTTCAGATATTCTTTTGCAATTTTTAAGCCAGTTTCACTTACTGTGGTTGAATCTGTTCTGTGATATGTAATAAGTCCATATTCAAATAGGTCCTGTGCTACTTTCATCGTTTTTTCAGCAGGTATATTCAGTATATTGTTTGCATCCTGAAGCATCTGGTCTGTTGTATAAGGTGGAAGAGGAGTGCGTTTTTCTTCTTTTTCTTCAATAACTTCAATTTCAAGTATTATTTCAGGATTTTTCACATTCTCCAGAGTAAGCTCAAACTCTTTCACTATTCCGACTTTCTTTTTATTTCTATGTTGTCTTGCTCTTTCTATTATCCAGGTTAAAACAGGTGTTTGAGCTCTTCCAGCAGAAAGATTTTTATTTCTAAAAACTTTCCATAATTTCTGACTTAAACAGAAACCAATCCATCTATCCTCTATTCTTCTGACAATTTGAGCCTTCACCAGATTCTCGTTTATATCCCTTAAATTCTGAAAAGCATTTTTTATTGCTTTTGGTGTAATTTCATGAAATTCTGCTCTTTTAATCTTTCCATAACCAGCAAGTAAGTTGGAAATATCCCAGGCAATTTTTTCTCCTTCTGCATCAGGGTCGGTTCCAATAATTATTTCTTCTGTTTCCCATCCAATTTTTCTCAATGCATTTATTCTTGTTTTTGAATTGTCTATCTGGTCACTTCCGCATTTTATACACCTCTCATTTTCTTCTGTGAACTGGTATCCACATTTTCTGCATTTTTTAATGGGAGAGTAAACAGGGACAAACTTTCCATTTACTTCCACGCCATGAAATCCTTTGTTTGTTATAAGGTCTGTCAGATGTCCCAAACTTGCAGTAATTAGAAGAATATATTTTTGAGTTGCCACTTCATAAACAATTGCTCCATCAATTATTTTTATACTTGGCTGACCGAAAATTTTTGCTATTTGTTTTGCTTTTGTGGGACTTTCAACAATAAAAAGGGATGGCTTTATTACATCTTTTTCTTCTTTTCTTTCTTTTCTGCTATTTTCTATTTCTTCTTTCAATTTCCCCAGATTTATATCTCTGATGTGTTTAAATTCAATCTCATAATAACTTGCTCTTTTTATAAAAACATTCAAAATCTCCTTATCTTCTTCAAAAATAAAAGATGCTCCTTTTGTTATTCCTCCTGCAAGTAATCTTGAAGTCCTTCCTGATGCCTGAATATAGGTTCTTATATCCGGAAGAATTATTTCCTTTTCTCTTAATACAAAATCATCTTCTTCCTTTTTTTCTGTTTCCATTATTTTCTTTATTTCTCTTTTCAATTCTTCATACTCTTTCCTTTTTTCTATATTTGGCAAAATAGGGATGAATTTTTTAATTTCTTCTCTTTTTCTCAACAAACTTGCAAGAAATTTAATCATTCCTGAAGGAAGGTTATCAATCTCTTCAATTTTTATTCTTATCACAGGACAATTTATAAAAACAGCATATCTTATTTCCTGCGGCAAATCTATCCCTCTTGTGAGTACTCCATAATAAAATGAAGTTCCAATGAGATAATCAATTTCTCCATTTTTGAATTTTGTAAATTCTTTTTTACTTTTAGAGGTTACTTTTCCTATTTTAAAATCATTTTTCAATCTTTCATACCATCTCTCACATTTTTCAATACTTCCTGCATAAATAATTCCACCTCTTCCCATTTTTTTGAGAATTTCCTTTACCTCTTCCTCATTTTTTTCCTCAACATAAATATCTTCTATATTTCTCACAGTAAAATGGGAAGAACCAACATCAAAATTCAAAAGGTTTCTGAAAATTGTAGTCTTTTTTCCCTTTTTTGCTGTAGCAGTTGAAACCATCAAAACTCCTTCTGATTTTCCAGTCCATTTCCCCTTTTTATAATGAAAACCAAGAAGATTTAAGATTTTCTCAACATTTTTGGAACTTTTTAAAATAGCATCCACATCATCAACAAAAATAAATGAAAAAGTTAAGTGCTTTAAATCATTAAAATGCTTTGAGAGAAATTGAGTTGTTGTAAGAAGAACATTGAATTCTCCTTTTTTCAATTTTTCAAAAAATTCTTCCTTATTTTTAA
>JAGHCG010000064.1 GCA_021160565.1 bacterium
CTACATCTCTTATAAGTGGAATTCTGAAAGATAATGGAGAGAATATTTTGAAAGAAGAGAAAAATCTTTATGTAAGAAATATTGAATTTTTAACCTCAAATATAAATTATTTGATAAAACTCACTTACTTTAAAAAAGATGGAAAAATTTTCATTGATGGAATTGGACTTAAAGCAGCATTGCCAGGAAAAAGATATTCAAAGAGAGGATGGTATCATAATAATTTCATAAGTATTTTTCTTGATGGGAAAAATCTTTATGAATTTCCATGTAAGATTGAAAAAAAGGAAAATTCCATCATTCTCAATTTTGAGACACAACAAAAGAATTCTATTTTATCTTTTTCTTCAGAAAATCAAAGTGATAAAATTTTTACTGAAATAAAACTCCCCAAAAGAATTTCCAGTGTAAAAATTGAATTGTTATGTTATCCTGGAAACTTCAATAAAGGGAAGTATCAGTTGAATGATAGATGGATAAAAACACCTGAGAGAGATATTCAAAATGAAGGAGAACCAAATCTTAAAAAAGTGAAAGAGGTGATTTTGGAAAAAGGTGAACCATGGATATATTATTACGATAAGAAAAACAATCCAGAAAATAAACCATATCTCAGTACCTGTGCATTACTTTACAATCCAAAAGAAATAGAAAAAGTTGGAGTTAAAGTGGGAAATTATGGAATTAAAACAACAATTTATGGGAAGAAAAATACTTATCATTTAATTTTCTGGGAGTTCCCAGGCAAGGATTATAAAAAGTGCATTGAATATATGGAAAATCTGAAATTGAGTTTTTAAAAGAAGGGAGGTGAGAAAATGGTAAGGAGAAAAAAACTTATAGAAATAGAAGGAGGTGAGGAGATGATGAAAAAATCCTGTGGATTTACATTGATAGAACTTCTGGTGGTGATAGCGATAATTGCTATTCTGGCAGCGATGCTACTGCCTGCTTTGAGTAAAGCAAGAGAGAGGGCAAGAGCAGCAGTATGTATGAGTAATCTGAAACAGTTGGGAGTTGTTCTATTCATGTATGTAAATGATTATGATGGATATTTACCCATCCCGAAACATGGTTCTCACTATTCCAGATGGTATCTCTGTCTCAGACCATATTACACAAAAAGAATTGGTTGGAGACCAAAAGGACAAAAATTCTGGTACTGTCCCTCAGATAGAAATCCTGTAATGCTTGGTAATCCGGGGAAACAGTATCCTGTGAGTTATGCTATAAACTTTTATTGTATTGGATGGAAACTTGATAGATTTCCCACGCCGAGTAAAACTCTTTCTTTTGGAGATATGAGGAATGAAGATGGTTCCTGGACGAGATTTGCTCCAGGTGGTCCTACAAATGTTGCTTACAGACATAATAATGGAGTAAATCTTCTTTTTCTTGATGGGCATGTAGGATGGAGGAAAGGACCTCTTCCGCCGGCAGGTCAAGCTCCTGAATTATGGGGAGCAAATAGAAGATAGGAAGGTTATAAAAAGTGCATTGAATATATGGAAAATCTGAAATTGAGTTTTTAAAAGAAGGGAGGTGAGAAAATGGTAAAAATTGAGAAAGGAAGAGTTAAAATTGAAGAAGAAGTAAATATAAGAGGGGAATATGATGTGATAGTAGTTGGTGGTGGTATGGCAGGAGTAGGAGCAGCGATATCCTCTTCAAGAGAAGGAATGAAGACATTATTGATAGAACAGTACGGTGCATTAGGTGGACTTGTAACACTTGGGCTTGTCTGTTACCTGGGTGGATATCCAGAAGGTATAGGGAAAGAGTTATTGGAAGAATTAAAAAGAGAGGATGGGTTAAGAGAGAAACCCTTGATATGTGACCCCGAAACAATGAAATATGTGCTTGAAAGAATGGTATTGAGGGAAGGAGTAAAAATTCTTTATTGGAGTTTGGTGATAGATACAATAGTTAAGAATAATGAAGTAAAGGGAGTAGTAGTTCAAACAAAATCAGGAAGATACGCAATTTTAGCCAAAAGGGTTGTAGATTGTTCAGGTGATGCAGATGTATGCTATTACGCAGGAGTTCCTTTTGAAAGTGGTTGGGAGAAGATGGAAAATTATAATCAAGCAGTTTCACTTGATTTTGTTTTATCAAATGTAGACCTTAACTCGTTTTCTTCACAGGATTTTTATTCCACTGTTCAGATGAAAATAGAAGAGGCTGCAAAGAAAGGACAACTTCCCCGACTTGTAGAGTTAGGATATTTAGGACCACTTCCTGGAAGACCAAAAGAAAAAGGTGATGTTTATGTATGCACAGCACACAGCAGAAAATGTAGAGCAACAGATGCTGAAGACTTAACCAGGATTGTGATAGAACAGAGGAACCAGATTCAAAAACTTGTAAAATTTTATAAAGAAAATGTAGTGGGATTTGAAAACATATGGCTAAGTTATACAGCACCTATCTTAGGGGTAAGGGAAAGCAGGAGGATAGTTGGAGAATATAAGTTTACAGCTAAAGATTTGGTTCTGGCAAAAAAGTTTCCTGATGCTATAGCAAGGGATACACACGGATTTGATATCCATAACCCCATGTATGACTTGCCAC
>JAGHCG010000066.1 GCA_021160565.1 bacterium
CCCATGCAATTAAGTTTTCATCAGATGGTAAAATTCTTTTTACACATACAAAATGTTTTTTAAAATAAGGTTTTTCCAGAGAACTTATAGTTACCCTTTTCTGTTTATCACTTGCATGAATGAAAAGATTATTTCCAAGATAAATTCCAACATGTCCAACATATCTGCCTCTTCTGAAAAATACCAGGTCTCCAGGTTCAGCATCTTCAAGTTTAATACAAATTCCCTGTTTATATTGGTAATAAGAAGTCCTCGGCAATTCAAATCCAAACTTTTTATAAACAAGTTGTATAAAAGAGGAACAATCCACACCTTTCTTTTTACTTGCTCCACCAAGTTTATAGGGAACGTTTATATATGAAAGTGCTTCTTCCACAACTTCACTTCTTAAATTACCTTCTTTTTCAATTTCAGTTTCAGTGTGTTTCTGTTCAGAAAGAATTCTCTTAGGGGGAATAACAAGGATCTGTCCCACTTTAAAATCACTTTCAGTTATCAAATTTGCTTCTTTTAACTCTTCAGGAGTTATCCCGAATTTTTTTGCCACACTCTCAATTGTATCTCCTTTCTTTACTGTATAATAAACTTTCGCTGAAACATTCATTATTGGTTTTGGATTTTTAATTTTTGGAGGTTTCTTAGGAATTTTTATTTTTATTTTCTCTCCGGGTCTTATTATGGAACTTCTCAACTTATTCCATTTTTTTATCTCTTTCACTGAAACTCCAAATTTTTTACTGATTTTCCAGAGAGAATCACCTCTTTTTACCCTGTAATAAACTGTTCTGTATCCCCACACAGCAGATTTTTGTGAAGTTCTTTTTGCAAATGATATTTTTTCCCTGGAAGTTTTTCTGTGTATTTTTTTTACAAGGAGTTTCTGACCTGGAAGAATAACAGATGATTTTATATTGTTCAGCCTTTTTAAATTGTTTACACTTGTTCCATATTTTTTTGCTATTATATAAAGATTTTCTCCCTTTTTCACAGTATGATAAAGAGCGACATAATCACATATACCTCTTCCTGCTATAAAGAAAAACAGAGAAAGTATAAGTATTTTTTTCATCCTCCCTCCTCCTTTTTAAGAGAGGGAAAAATTTTTGCAATTTCTTCTTTTTTCTTTTCAAAATATTCATCAATTTTTGATTTCATTCCTTCCATGTCTTCTATTTTCTTTATTCTCTCCTCAAGTTTTTCCTGCTCTTCAATAATAATCTTTAAAACTTCTGCAATAGGGTCGGGAAGTTTATCATGGTCAAGGTCGATTTTCCTCCTTTTCTTTTCTCCAACAATTCTTCCTGGAACTCCGACAACAGTGGCTCCAGGTGGAACATCTTTAATCACAACAGAACCCGCTCCTATTTTTGCTCCATCTCCTACTTTTATTGGACCGAGAATAATTGCTCCAGCCCCTATTACAACATTATTTCCTATTGTGGGATGTCTTTTTCTTTTTTCAAGAGAAGTTCCACCAAGAACAACTCCCTGATATATTAAAACATCATCTCCTATCTCAGATGTTTCTCCAATAACAACTCCCATTCCATGGTCAATGAAAAATCTCCTTCCTATTTTTGCTCCAGGATGAATTTCAATTCCAGTAAAAAATCTTGAAATGTGAGAAATAATTCTTGCAAGAGTTTTCATTCCTTTCTTCCACAAAAAATGAGCAATTCTGTGACACCATATAGCATGAAGTCCAGGATATGAAGTAATCACTTCAAAGACATTCCTTGCTGCAGGGTCTCTTTCAAAAACTGTTTTAATGTCTTCTTTCAGTGTTTTTATCATTTTTCAAATAATAAAAGTCCCGGGTTTTCAATTTTCTGTTTTAATTTTTTATAAAATGATGCCCCATATGTACCGTCAATAATTCTGTGGTCAAATGAGAAAGAAATGTTCATCATAGAGCAAATTTGAATTTCATTATTAACCACTACGGGAACTTTCTCAATTTTTCCCACAGCCATTATCGCCACTCCAGGCGGATTTATTATTGCAAAGAAACTGTCAACATCAAACATTCCCAGATTTGAAATTACAAACCTTGCATCTTTCAAATTTTCTTCTGAGAGTTTATTCTCTTTTGCTTTTGCTATCAATTCTTTTCTCTTTTCAGAAATCTCATCTATTGTTTTTCTGTCGCAGTTTCTTATCACAGGAACTATCAGTCCATCTTCAATTGCTATTGCAAGAGCAATATCTATGCTTTTGTAAATTCTTATTTCATCTTTTTCAATAGAAGCATTGATAAGAGGAAAATCTTTCATCACTCTTGAAGTTATAAAAATGAGAAAATCAGTAAATGTGTATTTTCTTCCCTCCTTTTCCAGAGTTTCTTTTATTTTTATCAGGTTATCCATATTGAATTTTCCCTGAAGATAAAAATGTGGAATTGTGTTTTTGCTTTCAACAAGATTTTTTGCAATTATTTTTCTTAAAGGAGTCCATTCTTTTACTTCATAAGAAATTTCTTCTGTTTCTTTTATACTTTCCAGATATTTTTCAACATCTTTCTTTTCAATTCTTCCACCAGGTCCACTTCCTTTTATTTTTGTAATATCAAGGTTATGTTCAGAAGCAATTTTTCTTGCAAGAGGAGTTATTTTTATTCTATCTTCTTTCTCCTGCTCTTTTGTCTCTTCTTTTTTTACTTCTTCTTTTTCTATTTTTTTCTCTTCCTTTACTTCTACTTTTTCTTCTTTTATTTCCGGAAGTGGCTCATTAGGTGTATCAGAGATATATCCAATAACTGTTGTAACTTTAATTGGTTCGTCAGAAGGTTCATAAAGTTTTTTTCTCAAATATCCAGAATAAGGAGATTCAACTTCAAAATTTGTTTTATCACTCATAACTTCAAATAAAACCTCTCCTTTTTCAACTTTTTCTCCTTCTTCTTTTTTCCAACTTACAAGATATCCTTCTTCCATTGTTTCACCGAGTTTTGGCATTATTATTTCCCTTATCATTTTTCAACTCCTTTTGTTTATCATTAACTTTTCTCTTTATAAATTCTTTTGCCAGTATTGCAATTTCAACACTTTCTTTCGCTTCATCTATTGTAGGAATATAAAAATCGTCTGGGTATCTTGTTTCTACTGCATATCTTGTTAATTTATTGGCTTTTATCTGATACAAATATTCAAAATCTTCATCATATTTTTTACACAATTCAATTAACTCTGCAATGTCATGAGTTTTTCCAAAAGGTTGATTTACTAGAGAAAGATATGCTTTTAAATATTTTTCAACACATTGTTGAGCATGAAAACAAACTGTATTTGTCACAACATTTTTCATCTGCAACTCATCTTCAGATGTTTTTAAATCTCCTTCTGCTAAAAATATCCAGTTTTTTACTGTCTCTTCATTTTTCATTATAATTCAATCCCTTCTTTAAGAACATAGTAAGTAATTCTTCCAACATCTTCTTTCCCTTCTTCTACTTCTTCTGCTGATTTTATAATAATATCATTAGGTATTCCCTTTTTTGCTAATTTTATTTTTATTTCGTCAATAATATCCCATTTCTCAGAAAAACTCATTTTTTTATCCACAATAACAAAAATATCCCAATCACTATCTTCTCTGAAATTCTCTTTTGCTCTACTTCCGAAAAGAAGCATTTTCAACAATTTTACTCCTCTCTTTTCTAATTCTTCTGTAACTATTTTTTTTATTTCCTTTATCATTTCAGCACCTCTCTCACTCCTTTAATAATTCTATCAACATCAGGAATTGCAAGTTTTTCCAGAACAGGACTTTTAGGCATTGGAACATCAGCACCTGCCACTCTTATTATTGGAGCATCAAGATAATCAAATGC
>JAGHCG010000236.1 GCA_021160565.1 bacterium
AAGCAGTTTGGTTCATTTAAAATTTCATAGTACTTTATTTTTCCTTTAAATTTTTTTACAAGTTTTTCTATATAATTTTTCCACACAATAAGTTGATTTTCTGTAATTTTTCCCTGATTTAAGACCAGTTTTTCTATTCTTTTAAAATCTTCTTCTGTATTTCCAGGAGCAGGAGCAAATGCCATTTTTCCAGTAAAGAGTTTTGCATCTGATAATGTTAATATCCAGTTAATTCCATATTTTCTTGAAATTTCAACATATTTTTCAAAAGTACTTTCTTCAATGAATTCCTTCATTCTTTCAATTCCAGCATATAGATGAAATGTTCCAATTCCATAAGAGGAGAGTTTTTTTGTAATTTTTTCAAATTCTTCAAGAGAAGAATAATGTTTATAGGGTGGGGTGGCTCCAATAAAATCTCTGTTTTTTATTTTCTTAATCCTTTCCCCAAATAATATTCTGAAATTGTTACTCCCAAGTAATTTATTCTTTTTATCAACTACTCTGTAAGAAAAAAGGTAAATTCCTTCTATTTTTTCTTTCAGTCTCAATTTTTTAAATCTCTTTCTCGGATTCAGTACTATCTTTCCTTCATCAATAATATTTCCATAAGGGTCAAACAATTTCCATAAGAGAACTAAATCTCTTTTTTTTGAATAGTTATTGATTACCAGAGGAATGTATCCATCTGGTTTTAAAATTCCATATTCATTTGTTTGATAAAAAATTTCAATTTCTGGTGAAAAGTCAGTTGGATTTTCTCCTTCTTCAACTTTAACTGCATCAATATCTGCAAAACTACAATTTGAAGAAAATCTCACTCCAACCCAGTCAGGAAGATAACCAGGCAGTTTTATCTTGACAGTGTATCTTTTCCATTCAGGTGTAAGTGAAATAGTTTTTCCTGTAGCTGAACCACCATGCCAGGAAGGGTATGTAAATCCTACACCTATACTTCCTTTTCCTCTTGCATAAAAAGAAATTGTATAGGTCGTTCCTCTATTTACAGGAAAGAATGTGCTCACAACCACTGGTGCATTTCTTTTTCCTTTTGGTGGATTTTCATAAAGATGGAGATATTTTTTACCGTGAATTGCATCCCTTTCCTTAATTTCCCATCCTCCCTCTCCTTCGTTGAAAGACCACCATGAACTTCCTTTCCATCCGTTAAATCCAAATTCAAAACTTGGATTAAATAATATATTTTCTCCTTTTTTGTACTTTATATAATGTGGAAAATCATTTCCTTTTTTTGCTCCAATATTCATCTTATTTGTGAAACATACTGAATTTCTGGAAGGAGAAAGAAATTCATCTGTCCAGGAGTACCAACTCACAATTTCTGGGTCCTGATGAATATCTTCCGGTGAAAACTCAATTCCTTTATAATGATTTGTACCCTCTTTTCTCCCTGGTTTTCCAAGGAGATGAAGCCAGATTACTTTGCCATTTGCCCAGAATAAATTCTTATGTATATTCTCAGGAGAAATTTTTACTTTTTCATCTTTTATTAAACCTGTTCTGCACCAGGCAACAATATTTTCTTTTATATTTACTCCTTCAGTTTTCCCCCATATGTGAATACCTCTTCCACAGTTCACCACGGTATTCCCTATAATATTTACATTTTTACTATCTCCAATACTTATCCCTGGAGAAGTCCAGGCACCATGGAAATCATAAATGAGGTTTCTTTTTATGTTTATATCAGATGAGTACCTTACAAAAATTGACCCTATTCCATAATAAATTCGGTTATTTTCCAGAGTAATATCTCTGCTGAAGACAACAAATATTCCACCTCTTCTTATAAAAAGATTTTTTATTTTTATATAGTTTCCTTTTATAAACAGACTTTTTTTATTCCATTCTCCGTCAATTATAACTTTTCCTTTTCCCTCTATAATTATCGGCTGTTTTTCTTTACCTGAGGAAGTTATTGCAAAGACAGAATTTATTCCGCCTGCCCATTCTTTATTGTCCTTACTGAAATTCTCTTTTAATGTATAAACTCCTTCTTCAATTATAACCTTATCTCCAGGTTTCAGATATTTCCAGTCAGCACTTATTACTTTTGTGCCTTTTCTTGCTTTTTTTACTCCTTTACAATTCAGAAGTTTATCTGCGGTCCGCCCATTGTATTCAACAATATTTTTTCCAACAAGAACTTTTCCTTTTTCAGGAAATTGGACAGCCCTTGCCACGTATAAAATTTTATCTCCCTCATTTGCATTCTTTCTCAAATATGTTGGTTGTCCTCTATCAGGAGTTTTCCAAGCAGTTTTTGGAGTTTCCCCATCATTGTAATTACTCCCTGATGGACTTACATAATAAACTTCCCCCCAGATAGAAGAAAAGAAAAATACCAGAAAAATTAAAAATTTTTTCATTCTTCCTCCTGGCTGTGAATTAAAGTTTTATGATTTTTCACTTGTGTTTAGCACTAAGTACTGTAATTATTGGTGGAAGAAAAGTATGAGTTACAGGTACATCCTTTTTCTCTATTAATTTAAAAAGAAGTTTAGCGGCATTATAACCTATTTGTTTTGCTGGCTGTGACACTATAATTACAGGAAGTCCATGAAGGTAATGAGGATTTATCTGGTCAAAGCAAACGAGATATCTTAGAGAATGGTTTTTTACTGAGTGGTATGCTTTTATTCCGCCAAGGGAAAATGGTTCTCCCGCAAGAAAAACTCCATCTATTCTTTTTTTTAGCAATGTTTTCATTTTTCGGAAAGCTTCTTCTACTTTATAATCACATTCTACAATTAAATCCTTCTCTATCGGAATTTTACAGTCTGATAGAGCAGATTTAAAACCCTTCAATCTTTCATTTTCTGTATAAACATGTGGAAGCCCACCTATATATCCAATTTTTCTACATCCTTTTTCTATCATTATTTTTGTACCATTATAAGCCCCTTCAAAATTGTTTGTAAGTACATAGTTAATATTGGGAAGCCCTTTTAAAATATTGTCAGTATGAACAAGGGGGAGATTTTTAAGGAATTGTTCTTTATAATTCCTCTTTATCTGCTTATCCTTTTC
>JAGHCG010000223.1 GCA_021160565.1 bacterium
AATTTGTGGTTCTCTTTATCTTGCAGGTGAGATTTTATCTTTAAAAGGAGAATAGTTATGAAAAAAATATTTTCAATTATCGTTTTATTCATCTTCCCGTCTCTCCTTTTTGGATGGGGAAAAGGACATGACCAGCAGATGGAACTCGTGTTGAAATTACTTCCTTCAGAGATAAGAAGTTTTTTCCCGGATGAATTAAAAGAGAAAATTGTAAAAAAGTATTCCCACTATCCTGACAGTTTTGAAAAAATAGACCCTGATATTTTAACTTCAAGAGATAAAAAACTCCTTAAAAAATTTGATATAAATGTTAGATATGACTTTCATAAAGCAGAAGGCAAAGCTATTTCTTTTATCCTTATGACAGAAGGATTTAAAGAAAAAAATCCAAAAAAGGCAGCAATTTTTATGTGTGCATTAACCCATGTACTTGGAGATGATGCTGCCTGCAATCACGCTCCACTTGTCCATATTTTAACTTATGGTTTCAGTCAGTACAGAATAAAAAGAGGAGAGGGGCTTCTGGATTTTTCTCAGGTGAAGGATAAAAAAATAATAGAAGAGATGGTAAAAAGTTTTCAGATAAAAGAAATTTCGCCAAGACCAGAGGAGACACTTTTCAAAATAATGATTTATGAGGTGAAACTCAACACTTTTATGAGCCAGAGGGATACATTGATAGCAAAAACGTTTAATTACAGATTGAGTGAGAAAGAAAAGAAAGAAGGACTGAAAGCACTTGCAGAACTTGGAGTCGAGGGAGCAAAACTTTCTGCAAATTTGACCTACACAGCCTGGATTTATGCAAAAGAGAATAAAATCCCGGTTCTTACATCTGAACTTATTGAAAAATATAAAAAAGAAAAAGAAAAATACCTTATGGAAAAACCCCTTGAATATGACAGTATCTATAAAGACGTAATTCAGAAAAAACACAGATATCCTGCAATTGGTGTGCTTGTGGAACCAACAAGGAGGTTGAATGAATGCTATTTCTGTTTCAGTGCAAAATTAATTCAGACATCTATTATGAGAGTTTTCAAAAAAGAAGGGATTTCTTATAAATGTATTGATGTGAGAGACTTAATTAAAGGAAAGAAAATAGATGAGAAAAAAATACCTGTTTTAATCATATGTGCTGGTAAATTTTCTGTTCCTGAGAAGGTTATAAAAGAGATAAAAAGATATTCAGAAAAAGGTGGAAAGTTAATCTGGATAGGAGTAGTGGACAGAGGACTTCTTGGTGAATTATCAGGTTATTTAAAAGAAGTACAGGATAGATATCTCCCTGTCACAAAAAAATATGGAGACAGACACAAAGAGGTTGTCGGGAAAATAGAAGTATATTTTGAGAATGAATTGAAAGAAGTACTTGGAGAAAAGCCATATAAATTTGTAAATAATCCCAATACACCTGCTGGCTGGCAGAGACCCTATTGCTCTTTGTATATAGAGGAAAAGGCAAAAAATGTGAAAATCCTTGCAAAAATAAAAATAGATGGAAAAACATTAAATATTGCTGGATACCTTATGGATAAAAATGGAAAACCCCGACATATTTTTCTTCCTGAATACTTGCTGTCTCCTTTCTTACTTGTTGAGGAGGACACAACAAATTATGACTTTTCAAAACCTCTTCCAGATACCCTTGGAAGAAAAATAATAAATTCTCTGTTCACTCTTCTTTTTCCAAGTCCTTAATTCTCAACGACATCTCACCCCCGGGGTGTGGAAATTTGACAGTGGGATAAGAAATGGTATAATTTAACTTTAAATGGAAATTCTTATAAAAAATGGATATTTGATAGACCCTGAGAGTGGAAAAGAAGGAAAATTTGATATTTTAATTTCAAAAGGTGTAATTGAGAAAATCTCAAAAAATATTACCAGAAAGACAAAAAAAACCATAGATGCAAAAGGGAAAATTGTCTCTCCAGGATTTATAGATATCCATTCCCATTTAAGAGAACCCGGAAGAGAAGATGAAGAAACAATTTATACAGGTAGTTTATCTGCTGTAAGTGGCGGTTTTACCACTATTTGCTGTATGCCAAACACTACTCCTCCCCTTGATAATAAAGTTGCTATAAGATATATTGTGGATAGAGGGAAAGATGCCTTCTGTGAAGTTTTACCAATAGGAACAATAACTCAGAAAAGAGAAGGAGAAGTTCTCTCTCCATATGGAGAAATGGTGGAAGAAGGAGCAGTTGGTTTTTCTGATGATGGAAATTGTGTTATGAATTCCCTTGTGATGAGAAGAGCTCTTGAATATACAAAACTCCATGGAAAAGTTGTGATTTCCCATTCAGAAGATAAAAATCTTGCAAAAAATGGAGTTATGAATGAAGGATCTCTTTCCACAAAACTTGGTTTGAGAGGGATTCCTTCTGAGGCAGAAGAAATAATGATAGAAAGAGATATAAGACTTGCGATATTGACAGGGGGACTTCTTCATCTTGCACATATCACAACAGAAGGTGGAGTTGAATCCCTTAGAAAGGTAAAGAAGAAGCACAAAAATATCACAGGAGAGGTAACTGTTCACCATATAACACTCACAGAAGATGCTGTTAAAGGATATAACACAAATGCAAAAGTTTCCCCTCCTTTAAGAACACAAAAAGATGTGGATGCTCTCATTGAAGGATTGAAAGATGGAACAATTGACTGTATTGTAACAGACCATGCTCCTCATACAGAAGAAGAGAAAGAAGCAGGTTTTGAAAATGCTCCTTTTGGAATGATAGGTTTTGAGACCGCTCTCCCTTTAATTCTTAAACTTCAGGATAAAGGGATGAAACTCAAGGACATACTTTATAAAATAACAGTGGGCCCAGCAAAAATTTTAAAGATAGAAAGGGGAGAAGTTAAAGAAGGTAAAAGAGCAGATATTGTGATTTTTGACCCTGACTATGAATGGATATATAAAAAAGAAGAGATAAAAAGCAAAAGTAAAAATTCTCCCTTTATTGGTTGGAAACTTAAAGGAAAGGTTTTCTATACCATTTATTCTGGCAAAATTGTATATCAGAAGTAAAAACTGTCAAATTTCTTGTCTCTCAACCCTTCCAGATGCCGAGGTTTAGCCTCGGATTATTCTTTTATTCTCTTATAAATTTCTTCTCGTTTCCCAATTCGGTATATCTTTATCTTTTTTTCTTCTATCAAGTAGATTATCCTGTAATTACCCACTCTTAATCTATAGAAAGGAAAAGTATATCCTTTGAGTTTCTCTCCTAAATAAGGATTTGTAGCAAGAAGAGAAACTTTTTTATAAATCCTCCGGGCAATATCCTTTTCAATCTTTTTAAGTTCTTTTTCTGCTTCTTTGTGCCAAAGAATTTCCATTCTTCAAAGACTTTCCCACTTCCTCATGAGAAACAAAGTCTTCCTTTGTTGAAGTCATTGCTCTTTGTTCGGCCACTTTTATATCAAGGTCTTCAAAATATCTCTCTAATGCTTCCTCAATTATTCTACTTTTTGACAATTTTGTTAAATTGGAGAAGGTATTTAAAGCCTCAAAAGTTTTCTGTGTTAACAAAATACTTGTCGGAACCTTTCTCATTTTTCTCCTCCAGTAGAGTTATATCATATAATATTATACAATATTTCTTTTCTTCCAACAACATTTCTCCGGTAAGAAAGAGGAAAACCGTCAAATCCCTTGTCTCTCAACCCTTCCAGATGCCGAGGTTTAGCCTCGGATTAGGGGGAGATGGACCATTTTTTCATGTTTTCTAAACTTATTTTAAGGGATTCAAATGGGTCAATTGTGCTTCTGTCCATTTCAATCAGGCAGTATCTTACACCTGCTTTCTTACAACTTTCAACAATTCTTTTCCAGTTTAAATTCCCTTCTCCTATTGGTGGCATAACCTGTTGATTATCAATTATCCCCATATCTTTAAAATGTGTCTCACTCACTCTTCCTGAAAATCTCTCTATCCAGAAAGAAGGGTCTCCTCCACCGAACTGAACCCAGTAAGTATCAATTTCTGCTTCAAGTCCTTCACAGTTTTCAATCAATATTTCAAGCCCTGTTTTTCCATCATACCTTTCAAATTCTATTCCATGATTGTGATAACCAAGAATAAGTCCATTTTCCTTTATTTTTGGAAGGACTTTTTCAAAATCTTTTGCAACCTTCAAATATCCCTCTTTATTATGAAGTTCCTTTGGAAGTCCCGGACAGATTATTGCTTCACATCCAAGAATTTTATGCTCTTCTATTACTTTTTCTGTTTCTTCAATTATTCTCTGGTAGGAAGTGTGAGTGGAACATATGGTAAGGCCATTTTCATCTGCTATTTTCTTCAACTCTTTCGGGTCTTTTGGTTCAGTGATTCCTGATGCCTGAATTATGTTAAAACCAATTTCTTTAACTTTCTTCATTGTTTCTGAAGTATCCTTTGGTGTTTTACAGAACTCTCTCAATGTATACATCTGAACACCTGCTTTCATTTTTCCCTCCCTGTTAAGTTTTTCCGCATATTATAAAACTCCCCCTCTTTATGTGTCAATTCTTCCAAACCGGGTTTGGAAAAACTTGACAAATTCTGGGAGATATATTATATTAACCGTAAATAAAAACCAGTAAATAGGAGGAGAGATGAAAGTGAAAAAATTATTCTTTATATCCTTCCTTCTTTTTTCTTTTGCCGGTTATCCAACTGAGAAAGACTTGTTTGACGAAGTTGAGAAGTGGAAAAGAGAAATAGAAGAACTTGAGAAGAAAACAGAGCAGGCAAAGAAAAAACTTATAGAAGCGATGAAGAGATTGAATGAGACAAAGAAGAAATCCCAGCCAGAAATTACAGAATTACAGTTTTACATTCCGAAAATGAAAAAGCCACCGAAAATAGATGGAATAATTGATGAAGAAGAGTGGAAGGATGCCATTTTAATACCAATTACAGCAGGAATTTATGGTATGATGGAAAGGCCGAGTTCTGTATTTTATGTTGGCTGGGACCCTGAAAATTTTTATGTTGCCCAGAGATTACCTATGAGAAAAGGAGAAAAACCGTTGAGGTTAAACAGAGAGCCAAAGCATGATAATGTTTACTGCGGAGAGACAAGTGTTGAGGTGTGGATAGATAGAAGAGGGACTGGTTCAAAAGGACACAGAAGCAGATATCAGTTTATGGGAAATGCAAGTGGAAATAAATGGGATAGAGAGGAAGAGTTTGAAATTGGACAGAATAATATTATGTGGGATGGAGAATGGGAATATAAACAGCGTCTTACACCTGATGGGAAATACTGGGAGGCAGAAATAGCAATTCCGAGAAAAACAATTTATCAGCCAGAGCCAATAAAAGATGGAGATATATGGTATCTGGGACTTGCAACAAATCTACACAGACCATGGACTTTCAGCGGATTTTACAGATGGAATATATGCGGGATATTCAAAGAAAAAACACCTGTGATAAGAATGTACCATCCTGAAAGGTCTTTAAAAGGGAAAAAGATTGTTTTTGATATGTACATAAAAAATACGACTGATAAAAAGTTTGAAGGAGAAGTTATAGGAGCGCTTATTGATGGAAGGAATAAAAAGAAAATTATTTTTGAAAAAAGAAAAAAAATATCGCTGGAACCAGGAGAGGAAGTAAATATTAAATTTGATGAGGAAGTTAAACAGGCAAAGGACAAATATCCATACAGAATTACCATTATGGTTGTGAGTGAAGGAAGATCATATTATACATGGGCTTATCCAATAAAATACAATGACCCGAATAATAAATATGGATTGAATTATGTTCCTGAAGAAGCACCTTTCATTTTAAAAACTTTTTACAATCCTCTAAGAAATTATTTGAGAGTTGTGGTTGATAAATATGATGTTCCAGAAAAAGAAAAGATAAAAAAAGCGCTCTGTTATGTTTTGAATAGTAAAAATGAGAAAGTTGGAGAAGGAGAGATTAAAAAATTTCCCTATGATAAGGGACAGATAAAGATTTCTCTTCCAGTTTTAACTCCAGGGAAATATCTCTGTAAAGCAGAACTTGTTGATGAGAAAGGAAATGTTAAGTATTCCCATTCAGTGAGTTTTGAAGTGAAGGATTTAAAAGAGTTTCCATGGCTCAATAACAAAATAGGTGAGGAAGATATACTTTTAAAACCATTTAAACCATTGAAAGTCAAAAGAGATACTATATACGGATATAAAAAAGAAATTAAACTTTCAGGTCTTGCTCTTCCTTCCTATGTTAAAGCAGCAGGGGTTGAGTTGCTCTCCTCTCCTGTAAAAATTATCGGGAAAAGTAAAGAAAAGTATTTTGAAATAAAACCTTTAAGAAAAAAGCCACGTAAAATAAAAGTTTCAGAAACAAAAGTTGAATACAGAGGGGAAGGAAAGGGAGGACCTTTAAGGATAGAAACAGATTATTTACTTGAATATGATGGAACTGCAAAGATAAAAATTAAGTTGAAACCCAGAAAAGAAAAGGCAGAAATTGAAGAGTTGAAAATAGTAATTCCATTCAAGAAAGAATCAGCAACTCATATGATGACGGTTGGACTTGATTTCAGGGGGTCTTGCAAAGCAGGTTATATTCCAGAAGGAGAAGGAGTTGTGTGGAGTTCAAAAGAAGTACCTTATCAGAAAATGACTGTTGGCTCTTTTGTTCCGATTGTTCATGTGGGGAATTTAAACAGTGGAATTACCTGGTTTGCTTCAAATGATAAAGGTTGGTGGCCTTCTGATAAAAAAGCAGCAATTGAAATTGTAAGAAAAGGGAAGGAGGTTTTACTTGTTCTGAATATTGCTTCTGAAAGAGTTGAGTTTTCAGGAGAAAGGGAGATAATTTTTGGACTGTGTACTGTCCCGACAAGACCTGTAAGTGAGTATAAAAAGCCAAGTGTGGTTGTGAGTTTTGGAGCAGCAATTGAAAGTGGAAGGTGGAACCCTGAAAAAACGCCAAATAGAAATGATGCGGCACACAGAGTTTATCCAGATGATATTGAAAAATTTAAAAAATTTGCAGCAGCTCATCACAGATATAATGAAATAATAATTCCATATACTGAACAAAATCAAACAAATGTATGGAAACATGAGTATGAATATTTTAAAGAAGAATGGAGACAGACAGAAGATGGTGGATTTATTTTCTGTGAGAGTTCAAATGACTGTATGATTTACTGGACTGAAAAATGGATTAAGGAAGGAAAAATAGATGGATATTATCTTGATAATGTCTGTGCAAGGATAAACTGGAATACTCACTCTGGAAATGCATACTATTTACCTGATGGAAGAATTCAGCCAGGATTTGACCTATGGGAGTTGAGGGATTATGTTAAGAGGTTAAGGACTATATTCCAGAAATACAGAAATCCAGCAATGATATGTATCCACAATACAAGATTTCAGTTTGCTCCAATTTTATCTTTTGCTGACCTTGCTATGGGAGGAGAAATGCCAACTCCATGGCCAGAAGGACCTGACTTTATGGATATGTATCCGAGAGATTTTATGGATGTTATGTACAATCCCTATCTGTGGGGATACAAAATTTCCCATCTTTACCATTTCAGATGGAAAAATTTTAAAGATGTGTTTGGAAATTATGACAGGGAAAAGGCAATGAAGGCACACAGGACAGCAATGGCAACAATGCTTGTTCATGGAGTTGAGTTCTTTCAGGGAATTGAATATAAATCATTTCTGATGAATAAATTTAAGTTGCTGAAAAAATTACCTGGAAAATTCGAATTTATACCGAGCTGGAAGGCAAATGGATTGTTTAAAGTTGTTGGGAATGACCCTGATATTGATGTTGCTGTTTATAAAAAAGAGGATGTGCTTTTGATTATAGCGGCAAATTATTCAAAGAAAAAGAAAAAGGCAAAAATCTGGTTCGATTTTCCAAAACTTATAAATCTTCCTGATAAAATGGAAAGAAGGGTTATTGTTGACTTTGAAACATTTGAATTTCCAGGATATATAATTCCAAAGGCAGATACTCCAAGAGCATGGAGGTGCGGAGGTATACCTCACAATACAATGCATATACCAAATACAATGATTTTTAATATTGAGCCAAGGGATTTCAGAGCATTCTTACTAATAAATTTACCTGAGGCAAAAGGAGCAGGATTCTGAAAAAAGGGGGAAATTATGAAAAGGTTTTTAATCCCTTTTTTCATTTTCTCTGTAAGTTTGTTTTCAACTCAGACATCTTTCTGGAGACCCTATAAAATGGATGATTTTACCTATGCTCTTTTCCATTTTGACAAACAGGATTTTTCTGATTATCAGGGGAAAATAAAAAATGTTGAGGTAAAAGGAGATGTGAAATTAAAAGAAGGGAAATTTGGAAACTGTGCAGAGTTTGATGGAAAAGGATTTATTGAGTATGAAACAGATGAAATTTTTCCTGGTGGCTACATTTCAATGGAAGCGTGGATAAAAGTTAAAAAGTATCCGGAGGATAAAGCATATATTATTTTCAGACCAGCAAGAGTTGATAAAAGTGCGAAATATAATCCAGAGGTTGATAAAACAAAAGGATTTTCTTTATATATTGATTCAAAAGGTGGACTTCATATGGCAATTACAAATACTTTCTATGGAAGAACAACAATAACTTCTTCTCCCGAAGGAACAATTCCTCTTAATAAATGGGTTCATATTGCTGGAATAAGTGCCAATTTCCCTGTATCTTTCAGAAGATTGTATTTGAATGGGAAAGAAATAGTTGCAAAACCAATTGAGTGGGGTCAGGGAATAGTTGTTCATAGAGAGGAGGAAATAGAGCCGTCACCCATTTATATAGGTAAAGGATTCTGTGGATTTATAGATGAGGTTAGAATTCACAGGAAGGTTTTTAAATTATGGGAGAAAGAAAATACAGAATGGACAGACCCGAAAAAAGAAAGAGAAATAGAGAAAAAGCCTCCTTTTTTCCTCTCTTCACACACACCTGTTTTTTATTTACCTCTTGATGGAAACGTAAAACCAGAAATAAACAGAATAGGAGAAGTTAAAATTACAGAAAAAGGAGAATTTATTAAAGGTGGGGTGAGAGGTGGCTTTTTCAGAGGAAGTGTAAGTTTGAGGAAAGAGAAAATAATAAGTCTTGATGAGGGAAGTATTGAATTCTGGTTTCAACCATATGGAGTTAATAATTACTCTGACAGGAATGTATCATTTTTGAATGTATGGCCTGGTTTTAATTTTTACATATTCAATGGTGGAGGCCCTGGAAGACCTCTTTCAATATATTTCAGAAAAAATGAGGGAAATCTCAAATTCATTTCTTCTTCAATAGATGTATATGAAGGCAAATGGTATCATGTGGTTATAACCTGGAAAGGTGAGGAAATAAGAGTTTATATAGATGGAAAAAAGACAGCAGAAAGTTCAGGAACCAGTTTTCATACAAAATGGAATGAAGGATATGCAAATAGTGTAAATTTTAAAGGAGAATGGAAAGGGAATCTCTATGCACAATTTGATGAAATATACCTGTATGATAAAGCATTGACAGAAGATGAGGTGAAAAATGCTTACTGGAGATACAGGGATAAAAGAAAACTGGTAAAGGGAATAAAAGTATATCCTGTTGAAGTTAAAGTTCAATATTTACCTTCTTTTAATACAGTTTATTACAGGATAATTCCTCACACAGAAAAAGAAATAAAGAATGTAAGGTTAGAAATTTTAAATCAGAAAGGAAAAAGAATATTTACCAGAATTGTCAGTTATTCTGAAAAGGAAGAAAAAATAAAAATACCTTCTCTTGCTGAAGGAAAATATATCTTTAAAGTTTATGCACAAATTGAAGGAAAATATGAAGAGGGAAAACCATTTGAGTTTGTGAGGAAAAAATTTATATGGGAAGGGAATAACCTTGGAATAACAGAAAAAATTTATCCTCCATTTACACCAGTAAAGGTAAAAGGGAAGAAAGTGGATGTTGTTTTGAGAAGTTATAAGATGAATGGTTTTGGTCTCTGGGATGAAGTTATAAGTAAAGGTGTAAACATTTTATCTTCTCCAATAACCCTGAATTACATAACTGAAAAAGGGAAAGGAAAATGGATAAGTAAAAAAATAAAAGTGGTAAAAAGGAGACCTGATAAAGCAATATTTTCAGCAAGAGCATATTCAGAGGATATTGAAATAAGGACAAAATCAACTGTTGAATTTGATGGGTGTATGAAAGTTGAAATGGAAATAAAACCTGGAAAAAGTAAATCAGAAATAAAGGAAATGTATATTGAAATACCGGTAAAGGAAAAGTATGCTTCTCTCTTTCATGAAGTCACAGATGGACCAAGGATAAACTATTCAGGGAAATTACCAGAAGGAAAGGGGAAAATATGGGATAGTACACAGGCAAAAAGGAATGGAAGATGGCTGAATAGTTTTGTCCCTTATATCTGGATAGGGACTGAAGAGAGGGGAATTTGCTGGTTTGCTGAAAATGATAAAGGATGGATAACTGAAAAGGATAATGGGAAAAAACCATTGCAGGAGATAATAAGAAAAGATGGAGATGTTATATTGAAAATTTACCTGATTAACAAGCCGGTGATTTTAAATAAACCAACTTCTCTTGTTTTTGGTCTTCAAGCATCACCAACAAAACCAATGCCTGAAAACTGGAGAGAAAAATTACCATATATTCCGGGTGGTCTTGCTGTTGTCCCATGGGGAGGACTTCACTGTTCATATCAGGGACCTTATAGAGATGACTGGAAAATAGTTGATAAAATTCTGGAAGCAAGATATAAAGGGAAAGTTGATAAGGAATTGAGGGAATGGTTTATTGATTATGCCAAAAAGTATAATCCACCACCTCCTCATGGAACATGGTTATGGACAAGTAGTGTTTTACATTTTGCTTCATGGGCTTCAAGAGTCGGACCGGAAAAACCTTTAAGTGTTTATCAGGAAGAAATGGCAGCAAGTACTGTAAGAGATGAGTGGAAAACATATCAGGATGAATGGACAACAGAACCATTTCTTTATGAAAGAGATTGGCCAGATGAAAAAATTTTCAGGCAGGGAAGAAATGCTAATCCATCAGCAAGAGTTAATTTCATAAAAAGTTATCAAGATTTTGGTGTATGGTTTGCAAATGAATGGCTGAAAAGAGGGGTTAGTTTATACTGGGACAACACATATCCTCATCTTTCCTATAATTTCAGAACAACAGATGCATATATAGCAGAAAATGGATTAATTCAGCCATGTGTGATTATATGGAATCAGAGAGAATATCAGAAAAGAGTATGGAATTGCCTCGGATACTGGAGAGAAAAGAGAAAAGAACCTCTTGAATGGATAATACATATGACAAATACGTTGCTTTTGCCTGTTCATACATTTGCAACTGCTGACCTTGACCATGAACTTGGAAGTAAAAAACCATTTCCACCTGACTGGTTGAGAACAGAAACAATTGGACTACAGGTTGGGAATTATCCTCTTTCTCTTTATCCTGTCAGTGGAAGCAAAAATGAAATAATAAAGAAACTGCCAGAGGAAAAAAGGAAAAAAATAGAATGGGGAATGAGGATGGTTCATGAAATTCAGAGAAGAGAAAATAAATGGGAAAAAATAGTGAGAGAATTTGGATATGGAAAGAAAGATGTGAAAGTTTACAATTACTGGGGAGAAAATCCAGCAATTGAAGTTAACAATGAGAAAGTTAAATGGATATGCCTTGTAAATAATGATAAAAAGGAGATTATGGTAGTTCTTGCAAGCTGGGATGAAAATGATGTGAATGTGAAAATAAAAATTAATTCTCAAAATACAGGGTTTGGAATAGATGAGAAAAATATTGTTGATGCAGAAAGTATGGAAAAAATTGATATAGAAAACATAAAACTTGAAGGTCCTTATGGAGTTAAAATTATAAAATCAGGAGGGAAGAAATGAAAAAATTTGGTTTAATCAGCATACTTTTAATTCTTTTCTCTGTAAAACTTTCTTTTTCACAATCATATCAATATCCTTTTGCAATTGTTCCCTACGTTGGAGGCAGTTCCCCCCAGATTGATGGAACTGTTGGTGAAAAAGAGTATAAAAATTTTCTCGCAATAACAGGAATGGTTACTTGGGGTGGTCCTTCAGGAGAATTGAAATCAGTTGTTCCATCAATTCAGCAGGTTATCTGGTTTCTTGGGTATGATGATAAATACTTCTATATCGCAATGAAATCACCAAATCCACCTGAGAGCTGGCCACTGGCAAGGGTTAAAAAATATGATGAGAGTTTCAAAATTCTCTGGGATGACCATGTTGAAATTCAGATAGCAAAAGATAGAGAAAAAGCAACTTTTCCCGGAATTGGTTTTTACAAAATTATGGCAAATGCAAAAGGTTATTACTCTGATGAATGGTATATGAATGGAACTCCGGGAACAGAAAGCGAGTGGTCAATTGGTGGGAAAGTGAAATGTTCTGTAAATGAGAAATTCTGGGATATGGAAATAGCGATCGATATTAGAGCATTTGAAGAGGAAAGTCTTGATGGGGAAAAATGGGTTTTACAGCTTTTAAGGGCAGATGAACCGGGTGGAATTTATTTTGCTGGCTGGGTTGGTGAAGCGTGGATGTCCTGGAAAAAGTTTGGAGAGGTTTTGTTTGACAGGAAAGCGCCGGTTTTCAGGTTTCTTGATACAGGTAAACTTGCGAGAGGAAATATGGATTTGAAATTTGAAATTACAGGACAGACAGAAAAGGAAACGCCTGTTTTTACTTCTGTAAGTGTTTATAATTCAGAAGGTAAGAAAATATTTGAGAAAGAGGAAAGGACAGTTGCGGTTAAAGGAAAAACAGAAAAACTGGAGTTTACCTCAAAATTGTCTCTGAGTGAAAAAGGAAAAAACAGAATAAAGATTTACTCGTATTACACTGATGGGAAAGGAAAGAACCACTTACTGTATAGATTTGAAGCACCTATTATATATCACACAGAAAGTTACTGGGCGAAACATATAAAACCGTGGCTTGAAAGGAAACCAAAAGCAGATTATGAGTGGAATTTTGCTTACTGGCCAAGTTATAATGTGGCTGAAGTTAAGGTTGATTTTGATTTCTTTGGACTTGATAAAAAATATGAAAAAGCAAAATATTTTGAAGTTTATGTAAAGGGGAAAAGAAGAATCTATGGGAAATCAAAAGAGATGATAAAAAATAAGCAGGGTTATACCATCTTTAAAAATCTGAATTTACCCACTGGAGAGTATAAGGCAGAGATAAGAATTTTTGATGAAAAAAACCGCTTACTTGATAAAAAATCAATTTCTTTTGTAAGAAAGAAATATAAATGGGAAAATAATAAACTCGGAATTTCTGATAAAGTCTGGCCTCCCTATAAACCAATAAAAGTCCTTGGTGAAAGGGAATTTGAAGTATGGAACAGAAAATATGTTTTTGGTGTAAATGGACTTTTTGAGAAAATTTTTGCTGGTGGTGGAGATGGAATGGAGAATATTCTTTCAGGGAAGATGGATTTTTATATGGAGATTTCAGGGAGAAAAGCAAAAGCAGAAAAACCTCTGTTAAAGATAAAAGAAGTAAAACCTGGGAAAGTGAAATTTGAAGGGAAAGGAAGATTTGGAGATTTGAAATATGAGATTGAGAGTTTTCTTGAATATGATGGATGGTATGATTTCACAATTACTTTAATTCCTGAAAAAGAAAAAGTTGAAGTTGATGAATTTTATCTTTCAATTCCTTTATGGAATAAAGTGGATACAATGTACATTCAGAGAGCAGGGGATGGAAGGAGAGGGAATAAGTTTGGTTCATTGCCAGAAGGAAAAGGACTTATATGGAGCAGTCAACAACTTTTACCTTTTGAGGACTGGGGAAGTTTTGTTCCAATTGTTTTTCTTGGAAATGGAGATAAAGGATTATGGTGGTTTGCTGAGGAAAAGAGAGATTGGGAATTGAGTGATAAAAAGGGATGCATTGAGATTTACAGAAGAGATAAAAACATTGAGTTGAGAATAAACATATTTGGGAAAAAGGCAGAAGTAAAAAGTCCAAGGAAGATACATTTTGCTTTCCTTGTTGATCCTGTTAAACAAATTCCAGATGAAAGAAAATGGGCATGGGGAAGACTGAAATATGGACATAGCACTTATGGATACAGATATTATGGTGGGAGTGTTGATGGATTTGAAAATACTGATAAAGACCTTGAGGCATTGAGGAAAGTTTTTATTGACCCTGAATGGAAACCAGAAAAAAAACCAGAGAATAAAAGCAGTCTCATACATATGTATCATTTCAGAAACCATGCTTACAATTCTGTTGGATTGAAAAATCAGATGTTTGTTCTTTATGGTTCAACTTCTTTGACAGGTCTTGGACTTGATGCTTTCGATACATACGGAGGAGAATGGCTTGGAAAAACAAACTGGGAGACACATCCTCAGACAGAATTTAAAGGATGGGTGAATTCACAGGGAACAAAAGAGTGGAAAACAGATAGAGAACTTACAACTGTTGGAGTGAATTTCACCCGTTCTTTTGAAGATTGCTTTGTCTGGTATCATTACAAACTTTTATCAAAAGTGCCTGTGAATGGAACATGGTGGGATAACAGGTCAATAACAGTTATAAAGGATTATGACCCTGAAAGAGGGGAATTTTACAAAAGATTTAATGTTTTCACAAGAAGAAGGTTGACAAAACGACTTTTCAATATTGGCTATGAACTTGGAAGAAGACCCTGGTGGATTAACAATATGCATGTTGACTGGTCTTTCTGTCAGGTTTCCTGGCATGTTGAAAATGATTTTTACATAGACAATGCTGATATGACAATGATGGAGCAGTTACCTGTTGACCAGTTCAGAGCATTATGCAGGATTAAAAGAGGAATAATTCATCGACTTGCCTCAAGAAGTCCTGCCGGGAATAATGAGCAGATAAGAAAACAGGGAAGGTCAATAATTGGAATGTGTTTACTCCACGATATAGGAAGTTATTTCTGGGGACCTGACAGATATTTTGCAGATGCCATTTTAAACCTTCTTGAAGAAAAGGTGGGATTTTTTGAAGGGGCAGAGTTTATACCTTACTGGAGAAATGAGAAATATTTAAAGATAAAAACAGAAGGAGTATATGCATCAATTTACAGAGGGAGAGGGAAAGCAGTTATTGTTGTTGTGAATGAAGATAGAAAAAGCAAGAATGTTGAATTTGAAATTTCAGACAGCATCCTTAAAGGCAAAATTATTTCAAAAATTTATGATGGAGAAACAGGAATTTCTTTCGGTAAATACTATGACAGAAAAGAAAGAAAACGTAAATGGGGTGAATTTGGAAAACCAGGAATTTTTGGAATAGGCGGATGTGAAGTCAGATTTCTTGTTGTGGAATAATTATTCCAAAAAAATTATTCTGAAATCTCTTGCTGGAACATTTATTTCAAATTCTGAGTTTGAAAGAGGAATTTGTTTTTTGTTTTCATAATCAAAAATTTTCCCTTTGTTTTTAAGAGATTTCCTTATTTTTATTTTCAAATTCTTCTCTTTTTTTGACCAGTTTGTAATAACAGAAGCCCATTTTTCTCCCATATTCCAGACACTTATCAGTATATCCTCTGAGGGAGTAGAAGTTAAAGACCTATTTCTGTAATAGGGAATAAAGTTAGCATTTTCTATTCCTACAATTTCAGGACATTTAACATCTATGAGATACAATATTCCCTCAAAAGTTCTTCTCAATTTTCTATCTCTCTCACGGTCAGGAAGTTTGTCTCTAACAGGATTTAAAAACTGAAATCTGTAACCCATTGAGTGAACATCATCACAACTCCTCAGAATTTCAGGAGTCCAGAAATCCATACTGTCAAAATTCTTCATTTTTTCAAAATTACTCCTTGTGAAATAATTACATTCACCTTCATAGGCAATATCTGTAAATGATAAAACCATGGGAATATTGCAGTGTGTCATATGTGTTATGACATGAGGAAATTTTCTTCCCATTGAGTAAAGAAAACATTTATACCTTTTGACAATCTCCCTCATATTCATAACATTAAATCCTGGCTGAATTCTTCCATCAGGTAATTTATAGGCAGTTCCTCTTACTGTATCAAAATTAAGGCAGGGATAAATCATATCAATGTAAATTCCATTTATCACACCTGTTGCTTCTATCCACTTTTTAAATTTATAAAGAGAAAAATCAAGTAAACTTTCAGGGAAAAGAGAATCCCAGTAATAACCTATTGTGTAAAATTTACCATATCTTTCAGGACACCATTCATATCTGAAATATTCTTCCCATTCATTTCTATCATTATGAGCCCTGTAAGCAGTAAAAGGCATAATATGAAAATCTTTGCTTAATCTTTTCAAAACTTTTATACTCAAATCCATTTTATCATCATCAGGCCAGGGAGAATATGTGCAACTTCTTCCATGATAAGGGAAAAAGGCACCCCATCTTGGCATTTTTCTCCAGTTTTTTCCAGGCGTCTTAACAGGAGTTGCCATCCATCCAAAACCAATTTCCCTTTCTTTCTTTAATTTTGTCTTTACAGGAATCAGATTTATTTTCACAACAACATTTCCGCTTTTCTCCCTCATTACTTCAACAGATGGAATATCATCTTTAACAACCCATCCCTTATCATTATCAGCGCACCAGCTTATACCTCCCTTTTCATTTCCCAGATACCAGTAAGGAATTAAAGAACCAACAGTCATCCACTTGCTCTTTTCCTTCAAAATCGGTATATATTTCCCATCTTCTTTCTTCATCCATAAACCACTTCTTGAATAAAAACCATCAAGAGGTGTCCATATTTTCCCTCCCTTTTCAGGTAAAACACATCCAAACCAGGCACTTATACTTCTTGCAGTATGGAAACATTCTCCAATTTCTTTTTTAACAGGAAATTCCAGAATCAGGTTTTCAACAGAAATAGTTTTTTCAGGGATAATTTTTAACTTAACAGATGAAAAACCATCAAATTCTATTTTTTGATCTATCTGAAATTTTATATTTTTAAATTCAAATTCCTGAAGAACCTCAGCATATTCGTCACTTTTTCTCATTATCTTTACCTTTTTCGGCTTCTTTAATACAAATGAAACTCCATCAATTTTCCCTCTCAGAGATACTGGTCTTGAAAGAACTTCTTTTCCCTTACATTTTACAGAGCCAACGATACCTTTTGAAAAGTCATATTCTCTTAAAAGCACATAAACTTTTTTCCCTTTCACTTCAACTGGTTTCCATGGTTTAGGAATTACTCCAAGACCAAGTTTATTACCAAGCCACTCAATTTTTTTAATTTCAAATGGTTTTTCACTTTCATCAATTTTTTTATCTCCTTTTATGAAAGAGCAAACCACTTTATAAATCCCTTCTCTTAAATCTGAAATGTCCATAATCTTTTCTTCTTCAAACACATAAGCCATTTCTTTTTTTACAACTTTATTTTTATCAGAAAGAATTTTTATG
>JAGHCG010000213.1 GCA_021160565.1 bacterium
GAAAAAGGAATAAAGGAAGTAATTGAAAAATGGGGAACAGTTGATATTCTCGTCAACAATGCAGGAATTACAAGGGATAAGTTGATTTTCAGAATGGGAGAAAAAGAATGGGATGATGTTTTAAATGTTAATTTGAAAGGAGCCTTTTTATGTAGTAAAATAATTGGTCGGATTATGTATATGAAAAGAAAAGGCAAAATTATTAACATTGCATCAATAATTGGGCAGATTGGAAATATTGGACAGGCAAATTATTCGGCATCAAAAGGTGGGTTGATTGCTCTTACAAAAACATGTGCAAAAGAATTTGCAAAAGGTGGAGTAAATGTAAATGCAGTTGCACCAGGGTACATAATGACAAAAATGACAGAAAAAATACCTGAGAAAGTGAAAAAGAAAATGCTGGAAGATATACCTCTGGGGAGATTTGGGAAACCAGAGGAGGTGGCGGATTTAATTCTTTTTCTTGCATCGGAAAAAGCAGATTATATTACAGGACAGGTTTTTAGAATAGATGGTGGTCTTGTAATGTAAAAAAGGAGGGAAAGTATGGAAAGAGAGGAAATTGCAAAAATGGTGAAGGAAATTATTGTGGAAAAACTCGGAGTTAATGAAAGTGAAGTTACTGAAAATGCTTCTTTTGTGGATGACCTGGGAGCCGATTCTCTTGATACTGTAGAACTTGTTATGGAGTTTGAGGAAAAATTTAATCTTGAAATTCCTGACGAAGATGCTGAAAAAATAAAAACTGTTGGTGATGCAATAAATTATATCGCAGAGAAAAAACAATGAGAAGAATTGTTGTAACAGGAGTTGGTTGTGTCACACCTGTCGGAAATGATTTAGAAACAACTTGGGAAAATCTTATAAAAGGTGTAAGCGGAATTGATGTTATTAGAAGTTTTGATGTTTCTGAATTTGAAACAAAAATTGGAGCAGAAGTAAAAGATTTTGAACTTGATTTTATCCCTCCAAAAGAAAAAAGAAAAATGGATAGTTTCGTGCAGTTCGCTATAAAAGCAACAGATGAGGCAATTAAAGATAGTGGAATAGACCTTGAAAAGGAGAATAAAGAAAAAATTGGTGTAGTAATAGGAGCAGGGATAGGGGGCTTAAGAGTAATTGAACAGCAGCATGAAATCCTTCTTAAATCAGGTCCAAGAAGGGTTTCTCCTTTTCTTATTCCAATGTTAATTCCTGATATGGCTGCAGGGCAGGTAGCAATTCAGTTTGGTTTCAGTGGGTTAAATTTTGCAACTGTAAGTGCCTGTGCTTCTGGTGCTCATGCTCTTGGAGTTGCTTTAAATATGATGAAAGCAGGGATTGTTGATGTGGTTATTGCAGGAGGGACTGAATCCTGTATTACTCCTCTTGGGCTTGCAGGTTTCTGTTCAATGAAGGCATTATCAACCAGAAATGAGGAACCACAGAAGGCATCCCGACCTTTTGATAAAGAAAGAGATGGATTTGTTATGGGAGAAGGTGCTGGTATTGTGATTCTTGAAACACTTGAACATGCAAAAAATAGGAATGCTGATAAAATTTACTGTGAATTCATAGGGGCTGGAATGAGTTGTGATGCATACCATATGACAGCTCCTGACCCTGATGGAATTGGTGCCTCTCTTTCTATGAAAAATGCTCTTGAAGATGCAAACATTTCACCAGAAGAAGTTGATTATATAAATGCTCATGGAACATCAACTCCTTTGAATGATAAAAGCGAAACAAAAGGTATAAAAAAGGTTTTTGGGAAAAGAGCATATGATATTCCAGTAAGTTCAGTAAAATCAATGATAGGGCATCTTCTTGGAGCAGCAGGAGCAGTTGAGTTTATAACCACCTGTCTTACAATAAAAGAAGGAATTATTCCACCAACAATTAATTATGAATTTCCTGACCCTGAATGTGATTTAAATTATGTCCCAAATAAATCAATAAAGAAAGAAGTTAATATCGCAATTTCAAATTCTTTTGGTTTTGGTGGACATAACATAACTCTTGTTCTCAAAAAATTTGAAGAATAAGGGGGAACCATGGAATATTTTTTGACAGAAGAACAAAAGATGATAAAGGAAATAGCCAGGAAAATTGCTGAAGAAAAAATACTTCCCAAAAGAGCGGAATATGATGAAAACGAAACGTTTCCATGGGATATAGTGGAAGTTATGGCTCAATCAGACCTTTTTGGTGTTTTTATCCCCGAAGAGTATGGTGGGATGGGATTTGGAGTTTTTGAGTTATGTCTTGCAGTTGAAGAGTTGAGCAGAGTTTGTGGTGGAATTGCTCTATCTTATGCTGGAACTGCTCTTGGAACTTTTCCCATAATAATGTTTGGAAATGAAGAGCAGAAGAAGAAATATCTTCCACCTATAGCAAGAGGAGAGAAACTTGCTGCATTTGCAGTAACAGAGCCAGAAGCAGGGAGTGATATAACCACTTTGAATACAACAGCCAAAAAGGAAGGAGATTATTATATTTTAAATGGAACAAAACAGTGGATTACCAATGGGGGAGAAGCAGACATTTATGTTGTAATTGCCCAGACTGATAAAAGTAAAGGTGCAAGAGGTTCAACTGCTTTTATTCTTGAAAAAGGAATGGAAGGGTTTGAATTTGGTAAGAAGGAGAAAAAACTTGGAATAAGAGCATCTGCCACAAGAGAATTGATTTTTAATAATTGTAAAGTTCCAAAAGAGAATGTTCTTGGAAGAGAAGGAATGGGGTTTTTAATTACAATAAAAAATTTTGATACAAGCAGACCGGGAGTTGCAGCACAGGCACTTGGAATTGCTCAGGGGGCTTATGAAGCGGCACTTGAATATGCGCATCAGAGAAAACAGTTTGGTCAGCCGATAAGTTCTTTTCAGGCAATTCAGCATATGCTTGCTGATATGGCAACATTAATTGAGGCAGCAAGAGCCCTTGTTTATCAGACAGCAAAAATGATTGATTCAGGAGCAAAAAATTATTCCAAGGAATCAGCAATGTGTAAACTGTTCGCTTCAGATGTAGCGATGAAAGTTACAACAGATGCCATTCAGATTTTTGGTGGATATGGATATATGAAGGATTATCCTGTGGAGAAAATGTTCAGAGATGCAAAAATAACCCAGATTTATGAGGGAACAAACCAGATACAGAGAAATGTTATCGCATTAGAACTCATAAAGGAACTTGCAAAGAAAAAACAATAAGTTAATGGTTTGATTTCAGGGAATCTTTTTTCACTACTTTCCAAACTATTTCATAATCAACTCCAAAATAAAGAAGATGAATGGGAAAAAAATTACTTATGAATCTGATGAGAAAAAAAGAATTGATAAATTTTTGTCAGAGAAAATTTCTTTTTCAAGAGAGAGAATAAAAACTCTGATAAAAGAAGGAAAAATAGTGGTGAATTCAAAAAAGATAGAACCTTCTTATAAACTGCATAATGGAGATGTGATAACCATACTTTCTCTTAAAAATGAAAAAGATATTTCAGGTGTTAAGCCTGAAAAGGGGAAGATAGATATTATTTATGAAGATGAACATATCATTGTTTTAAATAAACCAGCAGGAATTCTGACCCATCCAACAAATTATACAAAAACAGGAACTCTATTAAATTATGTTTTATACCATACTTCCCTATCAAAAATTGGTGCTTCTTTAAGATGTGGAGTTGTTCACAGGCTTGATAGAGAGACATCAGGAGTTATTGTTTTTGCCAAAACAGATGAAGCATACTGGAAACTCATTGAAGAATTTAAAAACAGACAGGTAAAGAAAATTTATCTTGCAATTGTAAAAGGGAAATTTACACCTGAGAAAAAAACTGTTGAGTTTACGGTTAAACCATCAAGAGAAAATCCCACAAAAATGGAAGTTCATTTTTTAAAGGGAAAAGTTGCCATAACTGAAATAAATGTAAGAAAATATCTGGATAATCTAACAGTTGTTGAAGTTAAGCCAGTAACAGGAAGAACGCATCAGGTAAGAGTAACCTTATCTTACCTTGGTTTCCCGGTAATTGGAGATAAAAAATATGGAGTGGAAAGTTCTCTTATTTCAAGATGTGCTTTACATTCCTGGAAACTTACTCTTTTTCATCCTGAAAAAAGAAAAGAAATGACTTTTAAAGCAGAAATTCCAGATGATATGAAAAAAATAATTGGAAATACGGAAGAATATGGAAATTCTGAATGAAATAGTTAAGACCTCAATAATGCTTTTTATTGTGATAGATGCAGTTGGGGGCATTCCCATTTTTGCTTCTCTTCTTTCAAATATGTCAGAGGATGAAATAACCAGAACCATAAATGTTGCTGTGATTGTGAGTTTTTTTATTCTTCTGTTTTTTGGAGTTATAGGTAAATGGATACTTTATCTTTTCCACATAAATCTGGAAGAATTCAAGATTGCAGGTGGTCTTCTCCTTCTTATTATTGCTCTTGATGAAATTTTCAATATTTTCCCTGAGAGAAAATATACCAAGGAAGATGTAGGAATTGTTCCAATTGGATGTCCATTGCTTGCAGGGCCAGGGGCAATTACAGTGATTCTTGTCACACTTTACAGAATGGATTTCCCTCAAAACTATATGGTGATGAGTGTAAGTGTGATTATTGTAACCCTCATTAACTGGATAATTCTCTCAAAATTAACCTATATAAGAAAATTTCTCGGAAGGAAAGGAATACTTTTACTTACAAAACTGATGGGAATAATTCTTTCAGCAATTTCAATAAACTTTCTCTTCACTGGAATAAAAAATTTATTAACTCCCTGACTCTTTTTCACCCTCTTTTAACCTTTTCTCTGAACCCAGTTCGCTCAAAGTATTTTTTGAATGGTTATCCCTGTTGTGTCAAGTAAAAATCTATACAAAATAAAGATACGTTGAGACATTAAAAATCTATCCCAACAC
>JAGHCG010000212.1 GCA_021160565.1 bacterium
AAGAACAAGTTTTCTGCTTCCAGAAGGAGCATCTTTAACAACCTTTTTCCTGAATTCCATAGCAGGACAGGGATATCCGTGATGTGCATTGAGAAGAATTAAAGGTCTTATATTGTATTTTTTACAGGCAGCCAGTTCTCTCAGAAATATCTTCTCACAATCCTTCCTTAATCCTGTTTCTTCCCAGTTTATACAGCACCAGGAAATTTCTATTCTTGCTCTTTTAAATCCACTCTCTGCAAGCATTCTAACAAGAACATCCTGATTTGCTCTCTCAGGAATTGTATAATTGAAACCAATTCCATTTAAAAAATTTATTCCCGGGACTGTTTCAAGATATGCTCTCCACGGGATTTTGTAAAAGGAATGTTTTGGCCATGGAACATTTAATTGAGAAGAATCCACATATGGAGAAACAGGAAATATTTTCTGGCCATTTTGAGCAGAAAGTATCCTGGAAAAAATAACTAAAACATAAAAAATTTTAATATATTTAATCATTTCTCAACTCCTCAACAGAATATTCCTTAAAACTTTTATCTATTTTCCACTTCCCTCTTTTTCCCTTTTCTATCCCTTCTTCTATCCATTTTTTTCCTTCTTTCAGAGAATACCAGTGTCCACCAAACAAATAATCAAAATCTATCTTATCAACCTTTTCAAGAGAAGAAATTACTCTTTCCATATCAAAGTCAATACTACCTGCCCAGGGAAGTTCTCCTTCTTCTGCAATTAAGTCCCCTGTGAAAAGACATCTCTTCCCCTCTATTTCTATCAAATAACTCATACTTCCAGAAGTATGTCCGGGAGTATAAATTGCCTTTATCTTCATCTCTTCTATATGTACTTCTTCCTCATCTTTCAATTCAATATCCACTTCAACAGGTTTTACTCTTTCCGGATGTTCATACCAGACCCGAAATACTTCACTTTTCAGTGCTATCGCTGTGTTGATATGCGAAATTATCTTTACATCTTCTTTCTTAAATATTCCAGCACCAAGAGAATGGTCAAAATGGCAATGTGTCAGAAAAATATGGGTTATAGGGTGTTTCATTTCTCTAAATTTCTCTATCATCTCTTTTGCCGAAAATCCATTCCCACAATCAATCAAAAAACTTCCTTTTGAGTACAAAACAGCATAGATATTACACTCAGGAAGTTTGTTTCCTTTACACCTCACCAACAACAATTTTTCTGTTATTTTTATTAATTCCACTTATGGTAATTGCCTTCCAGCCCATCTCCAGAAATATGAAAACATAGGATTCCAGTTAGAATTATTACAATTTGCCTGTGTCGGATACTGTCCTGAAATCCAGTGAACTGAACCACTCCAGGTTAAAACATTGTATCCTTCAGCATTGTGAAGATAAAAATATTTCCATGGAGCACTTGCCTGTCTTGCCTCTCCATCGGCAACAGCCACCTTTACTTCTGGATTTATGGTCTGTCCTGTTTTTATAATTCTATCCATCTGAGAAGACCAGGAATACTGTGCACCTGTTTTCCCTTTCCATAAAGCCACGTGGTTATAAACATAGGTAATATAGGTAGTATTTGTAGGTTGAGAATCAGGGTCTGACCACCTGTTTTTAACTGCTGATACTTTCAACGGTGGGGAATATGTTGAATATGTGATTGAGGGACAGAAAAATACACTTAAATCTTTAATATAATGACCCTGCCACAATTTCCCCAATCCCTGAACAGTAGTACCATAAGAAAGCCGATCCAGTTCATCATGAAAACCCCAAGTCCAGTTAAGCCCTACATCAGGAACAGGCACATTTCCATCCCAGTCCTGAGTGTACATATTTATAGCAAGTCCTATTTGTTTTAAGTTATTCATACAGACAGCCCTTCTTGCATTTTCTCTTGCACGACTCAAGGCTGGTAATAACATTGCAGCCAGAATCGCTATTATTGCTATCACCACAAGAAGTTCTATTAGAGTAAACCCTTTCCTCCTCTTCATAATTTCACCTCCTTTCTTCTTCCCTATACTATTCTTCTTAATCCTTCTTCCTCTACTCCAACTCATTTTACACCTCCTCTCAATTTCTTTACTGAATTTCTTATAATAACTTTCGGCTTTACTATTTTTTTATAAGGTGTCTCTGGTATTATCTTGTTTTTTCTAATTCTCTCCATAATTATCCCTGAAGCAATTTCAGCCATTTCTTTAAATGGTGTCTCCACAGTGGTAAGAGAAAAATGACGGGAAAGTGGAATATTATCAAAACCTACAACTGAAAAATCATCTGGAACTTTATAGCCATCCTCTGTTAATGACTTAATCACTCCTATTGCTCCTGCATCACTTATTGCAAATATCGCAGTGGGTTTCTTCTCCTTTCCCCATTTTAAAATCTCCTTCATCTTTCTGTATGCCATTTCTTCTGAGTTTTCAAAATGGCTTGTTCCACAATCAACTATCAATTCTTCTGAAACTTCTTTACCAAAATGATAAAAAGCAGATTTATATCCTGCTATTCTGTCCCATACAACTGAAGAAGGTGGTTCATTGACCAGAAGAACTATTTTCTCATGTCCTGATTCTATTAAATACTTTGTTAAATGATATGCACCAAAGGTTCCGTCAACTATAATCCAGTCAACCTTAACATTGTCAATCCTTCTACCAAGAATTACCACAGGAATCCCTGAATTCTGCAGTTGTTTTATAAGATTTACATCTTCTTCACTGAAAACCGATGAGGCAATTACTCCATCAACTTTTCCATTCTTTAAAATCCTATCACAGGTATTTTCTAACTGCCCGTGGTCTGCAACCTGATAAATTGTTAAAAGTACATCCTTTTTTGAAAAAACACTTGTAAGGTATCTTAACAACGGAGATTCCATTACATTATCTGCTTTATAAACAACAACCCCTATTAAAACTGTTTCTTTCTTTTTTTTAATCACTGGCTTTGAAACAAACGTCCCCTTTCCATCCTTTCTCTTTAAATATCCTTCCTGAACTAATTGATTTAATGCTGCTCTTATTGTATATCTGCTCACTTTCAGAGCTTTATTCAATTCAAGTTCAGAAGGGATTTTTTCCCCAGGAAGAAGTAGTCCCTTTTCTATCTTCTTTTTAAACATAAGATAAATTTGCTTATAAAGTGGTATTGATGAATCCCTTTTTATCTCTATCATCTTTCTCCTTTCTTTTTTACGTTATACGGATGTCCGTACAACCTTATACCACATATACTCCCATCTGTCAAATTTATTTTCTCCCAACTTTTTCTAACCTACGCGGTTAGAATGAGAGGTCTTCAAGAGAGGTAGTTCTGTATCCAATGGCTTCTGAGATGTGAACCGCTCTTATAATATCTGAATTGTCGAGGTCTGCTATTGTTCTTGCCACTTTCCTTATTTTATCATAACTCCTTGCTGAAAAATTCAATTTCTCCATTGCCTCTTCAAGAAGTTTTTTACCTTCCTTATCCATCGCACAGAATTTTTTTATTTCTGCACTTCTCATATGGGAATTAAAATTTATATCCATTCCTTTAAATCTTTCCTGCTGTATCTCCCATGCTTTAATCACTCTCTTCCTTATTTCTTCTGAACTTTCCTCTTCTTTCTCTTCCAGAAGAAATTTACCCGGTAAACTACTTACTTCTATATGAATATCTATCCTGTCAAGAAGTGGTCCTGATATTTTCTTTCTGTATTTTATTATCTGGGATAATGTGCAATTACAGGAATGACTTTCATCTCCATACCATCCACAGGGGCAGGGATTCATGGCTGCTATGAGGAGGAATTTTGCCGGGAATTCAACTCTTCCTTTTGCTCTTGAAATACTCACCTTTCCATTTTCAAGGGGTTCTCTCAGGGCTTCAAGTACATCTCTTCTGTATTCAGGAAATTCATCAAGAAACAGTACTCCATTGTGAGAAAGAGAAATTTCACCCGGTTTTGGTATTGTTCCGCCTCCAATCATTGCTATATCTGAAATTGTATGATGAGGACTTCTGAATGGTCTTTCTGTTAAAAGTGGTTTATCAAGAAGTCCTGCAACTGAATATATTTTTGTTATCTGGAGTGCTTCCTCAAATGTTAAAGGTGGAAGAATTGTTGGAACCCTGCTTGCTATCATACTTTTTCCTGCCCCAGGTGAGCCAATCATAAGGATATTGTGGAAACCACTTACAGCAACTTCAATCGCCCTTTTAACAAATCTCTGTCCTTTAACTTCTTTAAAATCAACTCCATAATTCCCGCTTCTTCTGAATATTTCTTCCACATTTACTTTAAACGGTTTTATTTCTTTTTCTCCTTTCAGAAATTCAACACATTCTTTAAGAGATTTCACACCAAAAACATTTATTTCCTTCACAATTCCTGCCTCTTTCACATTTTCCTCAGGGAGAATGAGATTTTCCCCTCCTACTTCTTTCAATTTCAGAGCCATTGGTAATGCACCCTTCACAGGTCTTAAACTTCCATCAAGTGCAAGTTCTCCAACAAAATAAAATTGAGAAACCCTTTTTTCAGGAATTTTACCTTCTGCTGTCATTATTCCTATTGCAATTGGAAGGTCAAAATGGCTTCCTTCTTTTCTCAAATCAGCAGGAGCAAGATTTACAATTATTTTCCTGTTTGGAAATTCATAACCTGAATTTCTTATCGCAGGTTTTATCCTGTCTCTGCTTTCTTTTATTGATTGTTCAGGAAGTCCAACAACTGAAATTCCCGGTATTCCCTTTCCTATATCAACTTCAACTTCGACCACGAAACCTTCTATTCCTGAAGTTGTGATTGATTTTATCTTTGCAAGCATACCAGAAAATTATAACATTTAAGAAGATAATTTTTCAAACGCTTATAAGATTAATATAGCGGGAGTAAAAGGAAATTATTATAAATGCAATATAAAGAGCAACAAGTAAATAAACAATTACAGGGAAAATTTTTAAAAACCTCTCTATGGTTTCATTTAATTCCCTTTCAATATATTCCTTCACTTTCTGGAGAGTTTCATCCATTTTCCCGGATATCTCACCTGTTTTAAACATGTCTTTCACAATTTCAGGAATATAATGATTGGCAGAAAAACTTTCTGAAACAGTCATTCCCTTTTTCATCAGAGAAATACTTTTTTCAATTTCTTTCTCAATAATAGAATTATTTACTGTTTTACAGGCAAGTTCACAGGCATTTACAATGTTTATTCCAGAGCGATAAAGCAAGATAAAAAAATTCAGAAAATTCACAATACTGATTTTACATACCAGTTCTCCAAAATAAGGGATTGATATCAAAAATTTATCCAGTTTTTCCCTTTCCTCTTTTTGAAAAAATTTATAGAGAAAATAAATTGAAAAGAAAACTCCGTATATGAAAATGAATGGAGAAAGAATTTTTGAAAAGAATGGCACAATTCCTTTAAGGAACAAAACAGGGAGAGATGGAATTATAATTGCAAGATGAAGAAGAACTACAGGATATAAAAGCCCGCTTTTCATCCTCTCAATTATTTCTTCTCTGTATTGATAGTAAGAGGCAAGAGAAGAAAAAACAGAAGGTAGATTCCCGCTTTTTTCTCCTGCTTCTATAACTCTTATTTCAAAAGAGGAAAAATAATCTCTAAATT
>JAGHCG010000085.1 GCA_021160565.1 bacterium
AGAAACAAGAGAAACGGAGTGAAGTGTAAACATTCCTCTTTGAAACAGAAAGGAAACCACCTCTTTTCTGAAAAAAATAAGTCCAAAAGTGAATGGAATCATTAAAAGAAAAAGTAATTTTATAGAAAATAAAAAATTCTTTCTGAATTCCTCATAATTTTTTGAAGATATATTTTCTGAAAACCAGGGAAGAACTGCTGTTGAAATGGAAATGGCGAAAACACCAAGAGGAAGTTGAAAAATTCTTGTTGCATACCATAAACCTGAAACTGCTCCTTCATAAAGAAAATTTGCAAGAGAATAATCAACAAGTAAATTTATTGGCACAACAGCAACTCCAATAATAACAGGAGCAAGTAATTTTCCCATTTTTTTTACAGCAGGATGGTTGAAATTGAAACTCAATCTTAATCTATATCCTCTCCTCCTTACTGCTGGCAACATAAAAAGAAACTGTCCTATTCCTCCTGCTATAACTCCAAAACACAACCCAAAAATTTTCTCTTCAAGAGTTGTACCAAAAAGAGGGACAAGAAAAAAAAGAGATGAAATCCAGAAAATATCAAGAACAACAGGAGAAAAGGAAGGAAGAAGGAAGTGTTTATATGAATTTAAAATTCCCATATTAAGGGCTGCAAGAGAGATAAAAATTAAATAAGGAAAAGTGAATTTAATAAGAATAAAAACCCAGAACCATCTTGAACCAGAACTTACGAAATTTTCAGCAACATAACTGAGAGTAAAAACAAGAAAAAATAAGGATAAGGTGAGAATTAAAGATAAAGTGAAGCATAAATTAACTATTTTTGATGTTTCCTCTTTTTTCTTTTCATCAGATAAATATTCAGTGAAAACAGGAATGAAAGCAGAATTTAAAGCGCCTTCAGCAAGAATACCTCTGAAAAAGTTTGGTATCATAAAAGCAAGAAGGAAAGCATCATATATACCGGTTGTCCCGAAAAAACTGGCAGTTATTACTTCTCTTGCCAGCCCAAAAATTCTTGAAATTATTGTTCCAAGAGAAATAATAGAAATTGCTTTTACTATTTTCCTTGAACTCATTTCTTTGGTTTAAGAAGGGGGAAAAATATAACCTCTCTTATAGAAGAAGAATTGGTGAAAAGCATAACAAGTCTGTCTATCCCTATTCCAAGACCTCCTGCTGGTGGCATTCCATATTCAAGTGCTTCAATATAATCAAAATCAATTTCTTTCTCTCTATCCCCGGTTTTGTTTTCAACCTGCTCTTTAAATCTTTTGAACTGTTCAAGAGGGTCATTTAATTCAGAGTAAGCATTGGCAATTTCAAGTCCTCCAACAAAAAGTTCAAATCTTTCAGCAATGGCAGGATTGGCAGGAGATGATTTTGCAAGAGGTGAAATTTCTACAGGATAATCAATAACAAAAGTAGGATTTATAAGTTCTGGCTGGACTTTCTTTTTAAAAATCACATCAAGCAATTCAAAAACATCATTCTTTTTTTCTTCTTCAACTTCTATATTAAACTCTTCAATCTTTTTCCTTACAATCTCTATATTCCTCCAGTCCTCTATTCCTAAGTTTTTGTAAATTTCTTCCCATTTTATTTTTTCCCATGGTGGAGAAAAATCTATCTTTTTCCCCTGAAACTCCATAATCATGCTCCCTTTGATTTTCTCACATAAAAAAATTAAAAGTTTTTCAGTAATTTCCATCATTTCCTTGTAATCTCCATAAGCAGAATAAAGTTCAAGCATGGTAAATTCAGGATTGTGGAGTGGAGATATTCCTTCATTTCTGAAAGACCTGTTTATTTCATATATTTTTTCAAAATTTCCAACAAGAAGTCTTTTCAAATAAAGTTCAGGAGCAACCCTTAGATATAAATTCATTTCAAGAGTATTATGGTATGTTATAAATGGTTTTGCATCTGCTCCTCCTGGAATTGGATGCATCATTGGAGTTTCCACCTCAATAAATCCCATTTCATTCAGAAATTTCCTCATATATTCAAGAATTTTAATCCTTGTCATAAATATATTCCGCACTTCAGCATTCATTATTAAATCAAGGTATCTTTTTCTGAATCTTATTTCTATATCTTTAAGTCCATGCCATTTTTCAGGAAGGGGCTTTAATGATTTTGAGAGAATTGTAAAATTTTTTACAAGGATTGTTTTCTCACCTGTTTTTGTCCTGAAAACCTCTCCCTCCACTCCAATGATATCTCCCACATCAAGTTTTTTAAAAAGAGTAAATTTTTCCTCACCAATAATGTTCTTTTTGAAATAAATTTGAATTTTTCCTGTCCAGTCATGAATATCAGCAAAAGCAGCTCCACCATGTTTTCTTAAAGCCATTATTCTTCCAGCAGTTTTTACCACTTCCCCTTCTTTAATCTCTGAAATTTCTTTTTTCTCAAATTTTCTTCCGTAAGGCTCAATTCCTCTTTTTTCAATCTCTCTCAGTTTTTCTATTCTCTGATTTCTTATCTCTTCCACTCCCATTTTTCTCCTCTTCTATTTTTTTAACTCTCACCCATCTTATCTTTTTTCTATCAGCATCCTGAATTTTAAATTGATACCCATTATAAACAAAAGTTTCTCCTTTTCCAGGAAATCTTCCAAAATGGTCAAGAATAAACCCTGCTATTGTTTCAACTTTACCTTCTGGAAGTTCTATCCCTATTTCATCATTTACTTTTTCAATCTCCATACTACCTCTTACAAGATAACTTCCATCTGTGAGTTTATGAAATTCACTCACATCTTTTTTATATTCATCTGAAATTTCTCCAACAATTTCTTCAACAAGGTCTTCCATTGTTATAAGCCCTGCTGTTCCTCCATATTCATCAACCACTATCGCCATCTGTAATTTTTTCAACTGCAATTCTCTCAAAAGTTCTATAACCTTTTTTGTTTCAGGAACAAAATATACCTCTCTCATTATCTCTTTTGCCTTCAACTCTTTTCCTTCTGCATGCGCCTGATGTGCAATAATATCTTTTATATACACTATCCCGACAATTTTATCAATATTTTCTCTGTAAACAGGCAATCTGGAATATCCTTCACTTGCTATTATTTTCAGAATTTCTTTTATGCTTTTATCCTCTTCAACAGCAACAATATTAACTCTTGGTGTCATAATCTCTTTAACCATCTTATCTCCAAACTCAAATATACTGTCAATCATTTCTTTTTCTTCCTCTTCAATAATTCCCTCTTCTTCTCCAGCACTTATCATTGCTTTAACGTCTTCCTCTGTTAAAAGGGGCATTATGGTATCTATTTTCTCACCAAAAATTCTGACAAATGTATTAGCAAAAAACATAAGAATTTTAATAACAGGGAAAAGAATAAAGGAAAAAAATCTTATGGGAATTGAGGAAAAAATGGCAACCTTTTCTGCTTTTTTCTTTGCGATACTTTTTGGAATTATCTCAGCAAAAACAAGAATGAGAAAAGTCATTATTCCTGTAATCAATGTTGTACTGACTTTTTTGAAATACTTAAAACTTACCGCTGCTGCAAGAACAGAAGCAAGGATGTTGACAATATTATTTCCCACAAGTGCTGTTGTAAGGATTCTATTTGGATTTTCAAACCAGAATTTTAATTTAGATGCTTTCTTTTCATCCTTTTCCAGAAGTTTTTGAAAATGATGTTTACCAAGGGAAATGAAAGAGGTCTCAGAAGCAGAAAAGAAAGCAGAAAGTAAAATTAAGAAAACTATGAAAAAAATATACCCAATTAAAAACGGGTCACTCATTTTATCAGATATTCACTCCATTTATTTAAATAGAATTTCAGGTTTCTTTCAAATTTCATTTCGTTTTCTTTTACACTTCTGATAAATATTTCCAGGACTTCCTCTTTTTCAATTTCTCTTCCAGTTATTTCCTTCATTGATACAGCACCTTCCACTTTTTTTTCAATCTCATTGTTTACATTTACCCCTATACCAATTATATAGTATTTTCCAAGTTTTTCAAGAAGAACTCCTGCAATTTTTTTTCCATTAACAATTATATCATTGGGAAATTTAATTCCACATCCTGGAATTCCAAAACTTTCAATTGTTTTCAGAAGAGAATAAGAAACAAGTTCTGTCAGATAATATTTATGTTTTTCTCTTTCTTCTATTATCCAGGAAAAGTAAAGTCCTCCTTCTGGAGAAAACCACCTCCTTCCATATCTTCCCCTTCCCTTTTCCTGTCGGGAAGATACTATTATCCCCTTCTTATTTTCCTTTATAAAATCCCTCGCTATTTCCATTGTTGAATCCACAACTTCAAAAAAATAAATATTTTCTCCTCCAATTTTCTTTAAAATTACATTCATTTTTCCAGAACAAAATTTACTCCTTCAAGAGTTAAAAATTCTCTCCAGTAATATTTAAATTTAAAAACCTTCAGAAAATTTTTACTTCCTTCTCCTGTAATTACAATCTTTGCCTCTGGATAAATTTTCATAAGTTTCTCAACTGCTTTCTCAACTGCTCCTGAAATTCCCACCATCAATCCGGAAGAAATTGCTTCATCTGTATTTTTTCCGATCAATTTTCCTTTTTTAACTTTAACATCAGAAATTAATGCAGTTTTCTCTAAGGATTTTATCCATAAAGAAGGACCTGGAAGAATTAATCCACCCAGAAATTCTCCTCTTCTGGAAACAACATCTATGGTTATCGCTGTTCCTATATCAATTACAACTGCAGGTTTACCAAAAATTTCAATTGCTGCTTTACAGTTCAGAATTCTATCAATTCCTGTCCTTTCTGGTTTTTCCACTCTCAATTTCATCTTACAGTTTTTATGAGTGATTACTACAGGAGATAATCCATAAATTTTTTCTACTACAGATATAAGATGTGGAATTATATCAGGAACAACAGAAGAAATCCCCACTTTTTCAGGATGTAAATTTCGCCACTCAGAAGGAAAATTAAACTTCTCAATCTTTTCTCCTGGATGGATAAATGTCTTTTTGAGAACTCTCCCTTCAAAAACACCACCTTTTAAATTTGTATTTCCAATTTCTAAACAGAGAAACATCAATATTCGGCAATTTTTATATCTGTTATTAAAAATTCTTTCCCTTCATCAGGATTAACACCATCCACTTTAATTTTAATTTTTTCACTTCCTTTTATCTCCTCTGGCTTTTCTTTTATCTGATATATCTTTTTCCCATCAACAAACATCCTCAAAATTCCTTTTCTTCTGGAAATAGAAATTCTATGAATTTTTTTCCTTTCCAGTTTTTTCTTCAATTTCTTTGAATTCAGACATATTCCAGAATTTATACCCCCGGGAGAAATGGTAATTCCATCAACTGTAATTGTGGCAGAAGTTGAAATTGAAGTTATAAAAATTTCAAATTCAAAAGAAAAATCCTTCCCGGTTTTTAAATTATGGTAAATTTCTCCATCACTCAAAAATCTCAGCCATTTTTTCCCTTTGAATAAAGCAACTTCCACAGATGTTTCTCCAACATCCCAGTTTTCAGGAATATCCCCAATTTCATAAGATGTGAAATTCTCACTGAAAATTACTTTTTTACCGGGTTTAAAAATACTGCCTCCTCCTATTATTTCAACCTTTTCCTCTTCTCTCACTTCCTTTCCTTCTGCTGTATATCTGTAATATTCTGTAGGAACACTTTTCACTATTTCATTTACTGCATTATCCAGCATAACCATAACTGCTTTTTCCATTGGTGTATTCTTATATTTTTCAAATCCAGCACCAAGAGCAATTGGTCCAAGCAATCCACCACCCAGTATTCCAACTTTATGCTTTGAGGCATAACCTTCCACTCTCGCTGTTTTAATAACTCTCCTTGTTCTTACATCCACAAGTCTAATATGAGCAGCAATATAGGCTTCTTCCTTTTTTATTTTTATTGCTCCGCCTCCTTTAAAAGGAAGAGGTATAAAAATTCCACCTCCACCTTTCCCTTTATATTCTGGTTCAAAAGCAGTTATAGCACCTGTAAGAATTATATCAGCCGTCTCAAACGTCCCCTTTTTCGGTGCTTCTCTGCTCCATCCCCCTTCTCCAAATTGAAACTCCTCTTTCAAATCCTCAATTCCTTCACCCTTTTCTAAAACTATAAACCTTCCTGTCCTGAAAAGGGCATCTATAAGCATATCCTTAATCCCCTCTCCTATTTCCCACGCTGCTTTTGCTGCTTTTACTTCAAACCTTCCCACAGCAATTCTCGCTTTCGGTCCTTTATAGGTTATTACTTCAGTGGCGGAAGGGCCAGAAGTGGTAACTTCTGTTTTTACTCCTGCCATTAAAATTCCAGTAATTACTATAAAAACACCAATAATTTTTTTCATCTCTTTCTCCTCCTTCCACTTCAAGTATACCTAAAAACATAAGATTTGACAAGATGGAAAAATGTGAGTATAATTTATAACATGGAAAATTTAATGGAGAATTTTGAAGGCTTTTTACCTTATCTGGAGAAAAATTATCTGAGGAATTCTCTCTTCTGGCGTTAATCCTTTCTTTTTCTCTTCAAACTCTATTCTTTTTTCTCTTCAACAGGAGGTTCAAAATGAAAGATATTTTTAATAAATTACTTGAAAACCAGACACTCACAGAAGATGAAAGTTATGCTGTGTTTAAAATGATAATGGAAGGGAAAATTTCCCCGGTTCAGACAGGAGCATTTCTGTCTTTACTTAAAATGAAAGGTGAACAACCTTCAGAAGTAAGTGGAGCGGTGAAATTACTCAGAGAAAAAGCAGTTAAAATAAAAGTAAAAAAGAGATTTGTGTGTGATACATGCGGGACAGGTGGAGACCATTCAGGAACATTTAATATCTCCACCTGTACAGCACTTGTTGCTTTTGCCTGTGGACTGACTGTTGCAAAGCATGGAAACAGGTCAATCACAAGCAAGTGTGGAAGTGCAGATGTTCTTGAAGCAATTGGTTATCCTGTAGAACTTTCACCTGAAAAAAGTAAAAAATTGCTCGAAACTTATGGATTTGCTTTTTTATTTGCACCGATTTATCATAAAGCAATGAAAAATGTATCTTCTGTGAGAAAAGAACTCACTTTTAGAACAATCTTTAACATAATTGGACCTTTATGCAATCCTGCCGAAACAAATGTACAGATAATGGGAGTGTGTGATTATAATCTTCTTAAAATCATCCCTTATGTTTTCAGAAGATTTGGAATAAAAGGATACATTTTTTATTCTGATGATGGACTTGACGAAATATCTCTTGCAGGAAAAACCTATATTGTTGAAGTATCCAGAAATAAAATTGAAGAATTTGAAATATATCCTCAGGAATTCGGACTGAAAAAATGCAAGATAGAAGAATTGAAAGGAGGAACAGTTAAAGAAAATGCTGAAATTCTGACGAAAATTTTAAAAAATGAAGAAAAAGGAGCAAAAAGAGATATTGTTATTCTCAATACTGCTTTTCTTTTAAAAGCATCTGGAAAAGTTAAAAGTGTGAAAGAAGGAATTGAACTCTGTGATAATATTCTCAAAAAAGAACTTCCGTACAGAAAATTTTCTGAATTAATTGAAGAGGTGAATAAATGAGAAAATTAATTAATTTATTTGTTTTTATTTCAGCAATAGTATATCCTCAACAAATAACTCTCTCCAATCAGGCAGCTATTGACCTTTGCAATATTTTTGATATAAAGGAAGGAATTGTGGATATACTCTGGCTTGAAGTTGATAAACTATGGCATCTGGGAAAATATGAAAAAATATTTCCTGTAATAAATCTTATAGCAGAAATATATCCTGCAGAAATTGAAGCATATTCTGTTGGAAGCTGGTTTTTGATAAATGGAATTGCACCCAAAGTGGAAGGAGAAAAAAAAGGAGAAATTAAAAACTATGCAATAAATTTCTTAAAAAAAGGAATAAGAAGAAATCCTGAAAATTATAAACTATACTGGGAACTTGCCTGGATATATTACAGAGACGGGAAATATAATACATCTCTCCAATATCTTGAAAAAGCGGAAAAATATCCTCATGAATTTGTTGTGGAAAACTTAAAAGCCCATATTTTTATGAAAAAGGGAGAAAGAGAAAAAGCAATAAGAGAATGGAAGAAAATAAAAGAAAAATATCCTGAACAGAAAAACATTGCTGAGAGATTTATTAAAAAACTGGAAAGAGAAAATGATTCTTAAAAAAATTTTTGAAGAGAATCGAAAGATAATTGAAGAAAG
>JAGHCG010000090.1 GCA_021160565.1 bacterium
CTTCAATAGGTATGTTCCCAGAAAGGGCAGAACGATACCCTAAAAGCCCGGGTAATGTCATATCCATTGCTTTATAAACATCTATTGGTGGTCTTTCTTCTTTTATTATTGAATTTACGAATTCCCATACAACGAAAAAGTCACCACCACCGTGTCCTGCTTTCTCTGCCTGTTTTCTGTATTTTCTGAATTTGGGAATATAACTTTTTATTCTGGGTTTTTCCCACAGTTTTTCAAAATGAATATTTAAAGTATTTGTTTCCCTCCACCTGTTATTTTCCATCATCCCTTCAGTGCCATAAATCCTGTACCATACTGAATCATGAGGACCATAAGACCAGGGTATAATCTTTACAACTGCTCTGTTTTCCATTTCTATCATCAGTATTCCCCAGTCATCTCCTTTCCTGCCATAATTTCTGCTTACTCTATTCGGAACTACAAATCCTGCCACTTTCACAGGTTTCAAGTCAGTTATTTTAATTATGGGACCGAGAGAATGTGTGCAGTAATAGGTTGAAGGTAGCCAGTTTCTCCAGTGTGATGAGGAAGAAGTTAAAATATGCCACGATTTAGAGCAATTATGTATATATTCCCCTTCTCCATATCTTAATTCTCCGATTTTCCCGCTTTTATAAAGTCGCTCCATTTCCTGAATATATGAGAAATAACAGTAATTTTCAGCAAACATATAAAATTTCCCTTTTTTCTCTGCTCTTTCTGCTTCTCTGCATAAAGCAACTCCTTCTGCAAGAGTTTTGCAGGCAATTGTTTCTGATAAAACATTTTTCCCGCTTCTCAATGCTTTTATTGCAGCAAGAGCATGTTCAGTACAGTAATTGCATAAAACAACAATATCCATCTCATGCTGAAGAAATTTATCATAATCAGAATATGTTGTAATTTCTTCAAAATCCTTCATAAAGTTTTTAAGAAGAATTTCATTCTTTTCACAAACAGCCACAACTTTACAGTGGGGGTTCATATTAAAAACTCCTGCAATTCCTTTTCCTCTTCCTGCCCCAAATATTCCAACTTTCAATTTTTTACCCATTTATTCTTTTAGATCTAAGGAAATTAAATACTTTTTCCCATCTCCTTAACTGGTCTTCTTCATGAATAACTGGTTTAAATCCAATTTTTAGATAAATCTTTATTGCTGGAAGACGGAAGTCATCCGTGGTTAAAAAAACATTTCTTATATTTTCTTTTTTAAAATATTTTAAAACTTCAGTACATAATGCATATCCGAGTTTTTTACCAGTATGTTGCTTTAAAACACCAAGATAGTGGAGCTGCCCAAGATTAGGATTCTCTTTCCATGCAAGAACGGTTCCACAGGGTTTACTTTTGTAATAAAGGAAAAAAAGACCTTTCGGGTCAAACTTTTTTTTTGATTCAAAATGCTTTTTAAATAGTTCAGGTGTCCAGTTTCCTCCAACACTTTCATTTATTATTTTACACCAGACTTTTTCATCTCCTTCTTTATATGTTTTTATTTCATACCCTTCTGGAAGTTCTGCTTTTTTTATGTTTTCAAAATCGCTCAAAACCATTTTTAACTGATTGTATTTTCTCCCATTTATTACGGCTTTCAAATTTTCTATAAAGTGGATTGGATTTGATGACTGAAAAACATTCCTTCCAAATACAATTCCACCTGCACCTTTTCCCGCTGCCTTTTCAGCAAGAGAAATAGCATCCTTTTCATTCTTCATCTTCTCTCCACCGAGAACAAAAACAGGAATAGGAACCCCTTCTATTACTTCATTAAAATTTTCTCCTGTGTAATATGTTTTTATCATATCTGCTCCCAGTTCCCATGCAATTCTCACTGCTTCTTTTACATGATTATGGAGTTTTTTCTTCTCACTTAAGGGGATATTAGGAATTATTTCTCCAATTAACGGAATACCTTCTTTTTCTTTTTTCCTTGCTATTTCTGAAAAAAGTTTTACATTTTCTGAATCAATCCTTTCGCTACCACTTTGTAATGTGAGATTTGAAAGAATTACATCTGCGCCATAAGATAAAGCATTTTCCACATCTATCACTTTTACGGTATGTGCCTGTTTATATTTCCAGGGCATACACAGAGCCGTTGTCCAGTTTACCCTTAAAATAATCGCTGGAGAGGATTGAGAATAAAAAAAATCTTTAAGATGTGAAAGAACGAAGGGAGTCATTAAAATTCCATCAGCATTTAAAATTTTTGATACAGTTTTTCTTAAATCTATAAGTTTTTCAATAGGGCCAAAATACTGTCCATGGTCAATAGCAACTATTACTGGCTTGCCATTTGAGAATAACTTATTTTTCCTTATTTCTTTTCCTTTCATTTTTTAATCTCCTGTAATAATTTCAAAACCAAATCTTTTTAATTTGTTTATTTCTTTTTTTGGTGCTTTGCTGTCAGTTATAATTCTTTTTTTCATTTTCTTTTTTATTATTTCCCCGTAGGGAATAGGAGAGATTTTTCCTATTTTGGAATGGTCAACAACAATATTTATTTCTCTCGCTTTCTCTATCACTGCTTCTTCAATTTTTGCTGTTTCAATATCTGTTGTTGTCAAACCCACCTCTCCAGATATACCATCAACTCCAAGAAATGCAGATGTGAAAGAAAGTTTCTTTATTTCATCTACTGTAAAAGGTCCATAAAAATCAAAATGTTCTCTCCTTAAAAATCCCCCAAGGAAAAAAAGTTTAATAGAATTTGAATTATTCAACACTCTTAAAACAGGGAAGGAATTTGTTATGATTGTAACAGAGATATTTTTCTCTTTTAATAATTTTGCTATTTCTAAAGTTGTCGTTCCTGAATCAAGAAAGATTGTTTCTCCTTCTTTTATATATTTCAAAGAAACACTTGCTATTGCTTTCTTCTCTTTTATATTCTTTTTTAATTTTTCTCTGAAGATTAAATTTTCTGGAAATGGAATTTCTGCTTTTACTGCTCCCCCATAAGTTCTCATAAGAATTCCGTCTTCTTTCAATTCCTCAAGATCTTTCCTTATTGTGACTTCAGAGACATTGAAAATTCCTACAAGTTCAGAAACAGAAACACTTCCTTTTTTCTCAATCATTTCCTTAATTTTCTCTTTTCTCTTTTCTGAATTTAAACTCATTTTCTTTTTCTTTTTTTTCCTTTCGTTTTATTATAC
>JAGHCG010000155.1 GCA_021160565.1 bacterium
ATCTTATACCACACGTGATTGTTTTTCTCTATCTTCAAGACATGATATCACTTTTAAGGGAAAAAAAATTGTCGGAAGTGCTCAGAGAAGAAACAGAATTTCTTTTTTACAGCATGGTTCAATTTTAATAGATATAAGAAAAAATTTATGGGAAAATATATTCCTTCATAAAACAGATTTTTCAAAGGTTGGTTCGCTTAAAGAATTTGGAGTGGAAGTGGAAAAAGAAAAATTGATTGAATTTTTAAAAACTGGATTTGAAGAAGTATTTGATATAGAATTTGAATTGATGGAAATTTCAAAAAAAGAAATGGAAGAATGTAAAAAACTGGCTGAAAAAATTTTAATCAAAAAGGAGGAGAAAAATGGGATATGATTTGAAACTTGCAGTTCAGAGTTATTGCTTTAGAGGATTTAAAGATAACAGAAAAGTGGCTGAAATGGTTAAAGAATGTGGACTTGACAAGATTGAACTCTGTGGTGTCCACGTTGATTTTTCAAATCCCTCCACTTTTAAAGAAGTAATTGAAATCTACAGAGATGCTGGAATTGAAATTATTTCCATAGGAGTTCAGGGATTTGCAAACAATGAAGAGAAAGAAAGGAAGTTTTTTGAATTTTTAAAAGAAGCAGAGACCAAATATATGAGCGTCGATTTCAATATTGATACAATCCCTGATTGTTTCAAACTTGCTGATAAACTGGCTGAGGAATATGATGTGAAACTTGCAATACACAATCATGGTGGAAAACACTGGCTGGGAAATTCAACTGCTTTAAATTATGTTTTTAAAAGAACTTCTGAAAGAATAGGTTTATGCCTTGATACAGCATGGGCACTTGATACTGGAGAAGACCCTGTTGAAATGGCAGAAAGATTTAAAGAAAGGCTTTACCTCCTTCATATAAAAGATTTCACGTTTGACACTGCAAGAAGATATAAAGATGTGATTGCTGGGGAAGGAAACCTTGATTTGAATAAACTTTTTAATTTTCTTAAAAATATTTCTTTTGAAGGATATGGAATTATTGAATACGAAGCAGATGTTGAAAATCCTGTACCTGCTATTAAAAAATGTGTTGAGAAAGTCAGAGAAAGTTTAAGTTCGCTTTAAAAGTTTATGGAATGGATAAATAAGAATAATCATAATTCCAAGAGAAATAAAAGCAATTTTAAAATCGGAAATTTGTGCAATAACACCACCAATTAAAGGACCACTGAATAATCCTGCTCCTATTATTGCCTCATGTATTTCAGCTGGAAGTCGGGATTTTAAATGAATGAGTAAACTGTTATGGTAGGTAATTGCTCCCAGAAATCCCATAATTATAAAAGAAAGAGTGAAAATAAAAGATTTATTGAATAATGCTATAAGAACAAGACAGATAAAATTTATCATACATATATTGAGAAGGAATTTTGAATTGAAAATAACAGGTCTTTTCACTAGAAGAAAGAAAGTCAATGTTCTTACCGTAATTACAATAGTGAGCATTGAACTTATAAAAGAAGGAGAAAGCCCGAGTTCCAGTCCGTATCTTGGAAAAAGAAATGATAGGGTTCCTATAATGAAAAATGTAATAAAATTTGAAATCCTTATCTCATTCACCACTTTCATTGAAAATCTCTCACTTTTCTCTTCTTTATCTTCCTCTCTATCTGAAAATTTTTCTCTCTCAGGATGAAAATTCTTAACAAAAATGAAAAAACCAATTGTTGAAAATAAACACAAAATCCCTGCAATGAAAAATGGAAATTTAGGATGGAAGGAATAAAAAACACCTGAAAGAAGTGTTCCAGAAATTGCACCAATACTCCATGAAAGATTGAAAAAACCTACTGAACTGGTATGCGAATATGGTTGAAAATAATTCTGAATTGATGGCCAGAATCTTCCATAAAAAATTCCTGTGAGAAAAAGTATGGAAAATATTAAATAAAGAGGCAAAAAAGGTATGAGAAGAAAAGTTATTCCTGCAAAAAATGGAGTGTAAACATAGGAAATCGATTTTTTATAATTTGGAGATTTTGAAGAAATAACCGTTGTTATAGTATATGAAAAACTCCATATAAACCCGGTAAATCCAATAGTCATCCTGCTAACTTTCAAAATTTCTGTCAGATAAAATGGGAGAGCAACACTGGTAAGAATACCAGAAAATTCCACAAAAAAAGATACAAGATAATAATAAAAATTCATTTCCTCCTCATTTTTAAAATTCATAGTTTAACACAAAATCAAAATCTGTGAAATCCCTTGTATATCAAGCCTCTCAAATCTGGAGGTTTAGCCTCGGAAAGATTTATGATATAATTCTTAAGAAGGAGAGAAAAATGGAAAGGAATATTGTTGTGGGAATAACGGGGTCAATTGCTGCATATAAAAGTTGTGAAATTGTGAGAGAATTGAAAAAAAAGAAGTGGAATGTAAAAGTTATTATGAGTGAAAATGCTACAAAATTTATTACTCCTCTTACACTTGAAGTTTTATCTCAAAATAAAGTTTATACAGATATGTTTAAAAGAGAAAGTTATGAAGAAAATCATATTTCTTTAAGTGAATTTGCCTCAGTAATACTTATGGTTCCTGCAACTGCAAATATAATAGGGAAAATTGCTTCTGGAATATGTGATGATTTGCTTACCTGTACTGTTTTTGCCTTCAGAGGTCCTGTAATTATTGCACCAGCAATGAATGAAAACATGTGGAAGAATGAGATTGTTCAGGAAAATGTTAAAAAGTTGAAAGAAAAAAGATATATTTTTGTTGGTCCTGAAAAGGGAGAACTTGCAAGTGGAAAAGAAGGAATTGGACGTCTTGCAGAAATAGAAAAGATAGTTGAGAAAGTCGAAGAAACTTTTGAAAAATGGCAGAAAAAACAAATGTGATTTTCATCCTTTCGGATGACCAGGGAGTTTGGGCTTCTGGATGTTATGGAAATGATGAAATAAAAACACCAAATATTGATAAACTTGCAGAGGAAGGGATAAGGTTTGAAAATTTTTTTGTTGCAACACCAGTATGTTCTCCTTCTCGTGCCACAATCCTTACAGGTAAAATTCCTTCCCAGCATGGAATACATGACTGGATAAAAAAAGGAAATGTTGGACCAGATGCTATCAGTTATCTTGAAGGTGAAGTCTGTTACACTGATATTTTTGCAAAAAATGGATGGAGTTGTGGAATAAGTGGGAAATGGCATCTCGGGAATAGTCAAATTCCACAGCATGGATTTGTTGACTGGTATGTTCATCAAACAGGTGGTGGAGATTACAATAAAGCTCCCATGGTAAAAAATGGTCAACTGATAATAGAAAATGGATATATTACTGATAGAATAACTGATATGGCAATAGAAT
>JAGHCG010000086.1 GCA_021160565.1 bacterium
CTTTCCTTATATTCTCAATCTTCTTCTCAATTTCCTCTTTCTTCTGCTTTTCTTTTTCAACAACATTTTTTGGTGCTTTACTTATAAATTCTCTGTTTTCAAGCCTCGTTTTCACTTTATAAAGTATCTCTCTTAATTTCTCTTCTTCTTTCTTTAATTTTTCTATTTCTTCTGAAAAATTAATTATACCTTCAAGAGATATTCCAAGTCTACACTGGATTAAATTTCTTACAATTACATTTTTCCCTTTTTCAAATTTTTCAAACGGTAAGATTTCATTAACTCCTGCCAGTTTCTTTATTATAATTTCTTCAAGAGTATCAATTTCCCTGTCCATATAACAATCAAGTTTTCGAGAAATCGGGATTTTAAATCTTGTTTTTATATCCCTTATCTCAGTTATAACTTCCATCATATTTCCCATAGTTTTTTCTGCTATATCGTCTTTAAAATTTTTTCTTTCAGGCCATTTACTCACACTTATACTTTCACTTTCTACCTTTCCATACTCTTTTAAAATCTGCCATAATTTTTCAGTTATAAAGGGAATAAAAGGGTGAAGCAATTTGAGAATTTTAATATAAACTTCAAAAAGCACAGGAATTGCCTCATTTTCCATATACTCTGTATCCTGTTGATATAATTTGATTATTTCCAGGTACCAATCGCAGAAATAATGCCAGAAGAAATTGTAAAGAGTATTTATTGCTTCATTGAAACGAAATTCATTCAGAGAATTCGTTATCTTTTCTATGGTTCTATCAATCTGAGTAAGTATCCATTTTTCAGGAAATTTTAAATTTTCTATTTTATAACCTTTCCTGTTGACATTTATCTGTTCAGCAAGATTGAAAATCAATCTTGATGCATTCCATATCTTATTCATAAAATTTCTTCCCTTTAAATAAAAAGTTGGAGACAGAAATACATCCTGACCGAAAGCAGTCATTGAAATTAAACTGAATCTTAAACTATCCGCTCCATAGTTTTCAATTATTTCTACAGGGTCAATAACATTTCCAAGCGATTTACTCATTTTTCTTCCTGTTTTGTCTCTCACTGTTCCATGAATATAAACATTTTCAAAAGGAATTTCTCCCATGAATTCAAGTCCAGACATAACCATTCTTGCAACCCAGAAGAAAAGAATTTCCTGTGCTGTCACAAGAGTATTCGTGGGATAGAAAACTTCAAGGTCTTTTGTTTTTTCAGGCCATCCAAATACTGAAAATGGCCATAGCCAGGAAGAAAACCATGTATCAAGAACATCTTCTTCCTGCTTTAATTCTTTACTTCCACAGTAAGGACACTTTTCTGGTGTCTCAACTTCAACAACTGGAGGACATTCTTTATTACTGCAATACCATACAGGAATTCTGTGTCCCCACCATATCTGTCTGCTTATACACCAATCTTTTATATTGTAGAGCCAGTGAAGATAAACTTTTTTCCATCTTTCAGGGTAAAACTTCAATTTTCCTTCCTCAGCCACTTTAATGGCAGGAAGAGCAAGAGGTTCCATTTTTACAAACCACTGGGAAGACAGATAGGGTTCAACAACTGTATCACATCTATAACAATGACCAACTCTATGAGTGTAATCTTCAATTTTACTTAACAAACCAAGATTTCTAAGTTCCTCAACTATCCTTTTTCTACATTCAAATCTATCCATTCCTTTAAATTTTCCTGCATTTTCATTCATAATTCCTTCAGTATCAATAACAGTAACAAACGGTAAATTATGCTCTGTACCTATTTCAAAATCAACAGGGTCATGACTTGGTGTAACTTTAACTGCTCCTGTTCCAAATTCTCTTTCCACCCTTTTATCAGAAATAATTGGAATTATTCTATCAACAAAAGGCAATTTTACTTTTTTCCCAATCAGATTTTTATATCTTTTATCTTCTGGATGAACAGCCACTGCAGTATCCCCGAGCATTGTTTCAGGTCTTGTTGTTGCTACTTCAATATCCCCACCGTCTGTAAGTGGATACTTTATGTAATAAAGGTAACCATTTTCATCTCTGTATTCCACCTCTTCATCTGATAATGCAGTTGTACATCTCGGACACCAGTGGATTATTCTTTTTCCTCTGTAAATCAATCCTTTTCTGTATAATCTCACAAATGCCTCTCTTACTGCCCTTGAAAGCATTTCATCCATTGTAAATCTCAATCTTGTCCAATCACATGAAGCCCCAAGTTTTTTTAATTGATAAATTATTCTTGAACCATATCTTTCCTTCCATTTCCATACTTCCTCTATGAATTTTTCTCTTCCAAGGTCCTGCCTTTTCAATCCTTTTTTCATCAATTCTCTCTCCACCACGTTCTGGGTAGCAATTCCAGCATGGTCAGTTCCGGGAACCCATAAAGCAGTATATCCTTCCATTCTTTTCCATCTTATCAAAATATCCTGAATTGTATTATTCAGAGCATGTCCCATATGAAGAAAACCAGTAATATTTGGTGGTGGAATAACAATTACATATTTCTTTTCTACATTTTCATTTTTTACATAGAAATAACCTGCCTTTTCCCAGAAATTATAAATAGATTCTTCAACTTCCAGAGGGTTATATACTTTTGAC
>JAGHCG010000098.1 GCA_021160565.1 bacterium
TCCTGTAGGTTGAACTTCAGAACACATCTTTAAAACATCTGCTTCAACTTTATAAGATACTGTAAGGAACGTATCAGCAAAAATAAAACAGTCAAGCCCCCCTCCTATATCGGTATCATAATATATCCCATCCGATTCAGTATAATAAAAAGCGGTATTTGTGTGAGTGGCATCATAATAAGCAGTTCCTTTATAAAGATAATAAGTATAGGAAGCAGGTTGAGCAGGCAAAGAAACTAAAAAAGACGTTTCTGGTTTTACAAAATCATAAAAGTAAGCGAGTCCATTCACATAGGTCGTGAAAGTACATTCCGAACTTGAATCTATCGCTCCCCATGGATTTCCAGGATTTCCATCTACTAAGGGGGTTTCACAAAAGACATTTCCGGAAATTACCGGAGGATTTACACTGGGAAAATTTATAGTACGACTATAAATTACATGTTTATTAATTGCTTCTGACACTCCCCATGTCGCAACTCCTGAAGTATTCCGAGAACCATCCCAGCCCCAGTCAGTTAACCATCTATCATTAATTCCAGAAACATCATGAGAAGCATTTCCATTACCATTGCTTCCTCTTATTCTCACTCTGATAGTTGCTGTTTTTCCATTATAATAACCTGTTGAAATTATCTCATCCATATCTGTGTCGCTTCTATCCTGAAATTCAAGTTTACAGAAATTAGGTTTCGTAAGACCTTTTACTGGCTGATAATATGGATTCGTTGGAGAAGGAGGAGTGTCCGTCCATGTATCTGTACCTGCATAATCAGAACCTTTAAAATATTTATACTTCGGATCAAAATCTCCAGAAACCGTGCAGGGATAATAGTGATAGAAATACCCTCTATAATTCATCCAGAACAGACAATCTTCTATACCGGCTTCTGCTATCTGGAGAGCAATTGTTTTATCTTTATAGTAATTTGCTTTTCTTATCGCTATGGTAGCAGAAAGAACAACAGCAAGGATTAGGGAAGCAAAAATTACCACCATTACAAGGACAACAATAAGAGCCACTCCTTTATCTTCTCTATGGCAGGTAAAATTTTTCATTTTCCCTCCATTCTTATTATACCATAAACTCAGGAACCGTGAAACAAAACCGTATGACGTGAAATCCCTTATCCCTCAACACCTCCAGATACCGAGGCTTAGCCTCGGAAAGGGGAAGGATTGGTTTTCATATCAACTAAATCATCTTTCTAATTTTTTCTATCAACTCTTCCTTGGTAATATTATTCCACTGACTTATTCTATTCAATATATCATTCAGTGTACCCTTCGCTATTATTTTATGAGAAGGAATGGTAATATAGTGTGTTCCTGAAGGAGTATCCTTTTTCAATCTTACATGACTCCCTTTTTGCCGTATAACCTGGTATCCTAATTTTCCCAGAAACTTTACTAATTCTCTACCGCTTACTACCGGAAGATGAGGCAAAATTTACCTCCATCTCACTCATAATAAGAATATCCAGCGTTCCTTTATTTTCAATTTCTTCTTCAAAATGGAGAGCAACTGCCTCCTTTATATTTTTCAACAATTTCTCATAGGTTTTAGCATTGGTAAATATATCATGGTTTATTCCACGTGCACACCAGAATTCTCCATCGTGATACGTTTCAAACATTATCACCATTTTTTTCTCCTTTTCTTTAAGTATTATTACACTTTTATTATACCATACCATTCTCCACCGTGAAACAAAACCGTATGACGTGAAATCCCTTATCCCTCAACACCTCCAGATACCGAGGCTTAGCCTCGGAAAGGGGAAGGATTGACTGATGAGGGTTTTTGCTGATAATTTAATTGTATGAAAGAGATTTTCAGGAAAGCAGAAGAATTTGTGAGAGAAAATAAAATTATTGAAAAAGGAGATAAGATACTTGTTGCTGTTTCAGGTGGTCCTGATTCAGTTTTTCTTTTAAAGTTTCTTCTCCATCTATCAAAAAAATTTCAAATTCAACTGAGAGTGGCATACATCCATCATCATTTGAGAAAAGAGGCAGATGAGGAACTGGAATTTGTAAAACAACTGGCAAAAAAAGAGAAAGTTCCATTTAATTTCAGACATATAAAAATTGAAGGAAAAACTGGAATTGAAGAGAAAGCAAGAGAAAAAAGAATAAAATCTCTTATGGAAATTGCCAAAAGATATGAGTGTAATAAAATTGCCACAGGGCACACTCTTGATGACCATGCTGAAACAATTATGATGAATTTAATAAGAGGTTGTGGACTTGCTGGATTGAGAGGAATTTTACCTGTTTCAACAGTAAACAATATCACAATAATCAGGCCTATTCTCTGTCTGGAAAAGAAAGAAATTGAAAATGCTCTTACTGAGAGAAAAATAGAATTCAAAATTGATAGAACAAATCTTTCAATGAGATTTTTCAGAAACAGAGTAAGACATAAAATAATCCCTTTTCTTTCAGAATTCAATCCAGAGTTCAAAAAAAATATTGGAAGAATGGGATTTGTTATCCAGCAAGATTTTGAATTTCTTATAAAAGAAGCAAAGTCAACTCTTTTCCAGTTAATTGAAGATGGTTTTTTCAA
>JAGHCG010000017.1 GCA_021160565.1 bacterium
CAAATGCTTCTTCCATTATTCTCATACCGATTTCTGCTCCAGTACCTCCTGTTTTACAATCTTCTTCAACAATAACCACTCTATTTGTTTTTTTAACAGATTTTACAACTGTTTCCATATCCATTGGAAGCAAAGTTCTGAGGTCAACCACCTCAGCACTTATTCCTTCTTTTTCCAGAATTGAAGCAGCTTCGAGAGAAAAAAGAAGCATTCTTGAATATGTTACTATCGTAACATCTTTCCCTTCTTTTTTTATATCAGCAACACCTATTGGAACTGTATATTCTTCTTCTGGAACAGGTCCTTTTGTATTGTAAAGCATTTTGTGTTCTATAAAAACAACTGGATTGTTATCTCTTATTGAAGATTTAAGAAGACCTTTTGCATCATAGGGAGTTGCAGGCATAACAACTTTTATTCCAGGAATGTGAATAAGCCAGCTTTCAAGCGATTGAGAATGGTGTGCTCCAAGAGTTCTTCCTGCTCCTCCTTCTGTTCTTATTGTCAGAGGTACCTCACATTTCCCTCCAAACATATATCTTATTTTTGCCACCTGATTGTTTAACTGGTCCATGCACAATCCAATAAAATCAATATACATAATTTCAACAACAGGTCTCATTCCTGTAAGAGCAGCTCCAAGGCCTGTACCCACTATTGCATTTTCAGAAATTGGAGTATCAAGCACTCTTTCATCTCCATACTTTTTCCATAAGCCTGCTGTTACTCCATAAGCACCACCGTAAATTGCAACATCCTCTCCCATGATAAATACTTTTTCATCTCTCTGTAATTCTTCATCCAGCGCTTCATTTAATGCCTGTCTGTAAGTAATTTCTCTCATCTGCCACTCCTTTTTAGACATATAAGTCAGTATAAAGTTCTTCTGGTTCTGGCCATGGACTGTTTATTGCATATTCAGTTGCTTCTTCAATTTCTTTTTCAACTTCTTCTTCCAGATTTTTTACTTCTTCTTCTGTGAGAATTCCTCTCTCTATCATTTTATTTGAGAAAATCTTTATCGGGTCTCTTTCCTTCCAGAATTTCTCCTCTTCTCTTGTTCTGTAAACTCTCGGGTCGCTTCTGCTGTGACCATAATATCTGTAAGTATTCGCAACTATAAAACTTGGACCTTTCCCTTCTCTTGCATAATTCGCCCATTTGCTCACCACTTCCCTTACTGCAAGAACATCCTGTCCATCCACATTTTCAGCAGGCATATTAAAAGCAAGTGCTTTTTTTGTCAAATCTTTAACCGCTGATGCTCTTTCCACAGAAACACTCATTCCGTATTGATTGTTTTCACAGAGATAAATCACAGGTAATTTCCATAGAGAAGCCATGTTGAGACATTCAAAAAATATTCCATTATTTGTTGCCCCATCACCAAAGAAACATATAACCACCTTTTTCTGTTTCTGCATTTTTATTGATAAGCCCGCACCTGTCGCAATTCCCATTCCGCCTGCCACTATTCCATTTGCTCCAAGATTGCCCTTTGAAAGGTCTGCAAGATGTAATGAACCACCTTTTCCCTTGCATACTCCTGTTTTTTTACCCAGAATTTCTGCCATAAGGGCTTTCAGGTCTCCATCTTTCGCAATTGCATGGCCATGTCCTCTGTGTGTACTTGTGATGTAATCATCCGGATTTAAAACAGAAATAGCACCAACTGCAACTGCTTCCATTCCAGCATAGAGATGGGAACCACCTTCTGCTATGTTTTTTGCAAGCAATTCCATAATTTTGTCTTCAAAATGTCTTATCTCCATCATCTGTTTCAGAAGTTTTATCGCAAGTTCTTTTGTAATTTCCATCATCCCTCCTTGCCTGGTAAAATCAGAACTTTCAATCCCTTTCTTTCTTCCACAATTTTTAATCCCTCTTTAATTTTCTCAAGAGGAAATCTATGTGTTACATAATTTTCTGAATTTATTTTTCCTGAAGCAAGTATGTCAAGAGCAATTTTGTTGTGAATTGGAGTTGAGCCATGAGTACCTGTAATAAAAAATTCTCCATAATGAAGAAGATTACTGTTTAAATTTATGTATGGTTTTTCTTTTGGTAAACCTCCAAAAAAGTTAACTGAGCCTCTTTTTGCTACAAGTTCAACTGAAATTTCCTGTGCCTGATGAGCTCCAACAGCAACAATTACTCTATCAGCCATTTTTCCATCTGTTAACCTTTTTACTTCTTCTTTTATATCCACTTCATTTAAATTTATCAAAATAGCCTCTGTAAATTCAGCCATTTTCAATCTTTCTTCTGATATATCTGCAAGAATAATTTTTGAAGCACCTGAAATTTTTGCAAGTTCAGCATGAAAACATCCAATTGGACCTGCTCCAAGTATCAAAACTGTATCTCCAATTTCAATTCTACTCAAAATCTGCCCATTTATAACACATGCAAGAGGTTCAGCAATTGCTCCATATTCAAGTGGTAAATTTTCTGGAATTTTATTAACACATCCATTTAAAACCGCATTTTCTGGAACAAGCATATATTCTGCAAATCCCCCATTGTAATGGTAGCCAATTGCTCTTAAATTATCACACATTGTTTGATACCCTTTTCTACAATAATAACATTTACCACAGGGAATAGCAGGAGCAACAGCAACTTTATCTCCTTCTTTAAAATCTTTTACTTCCTTTCCTTTTTTCACCACAATTCCACTTACTTCGTGTCCTGTAATTCTGGGAAAAACTATATGTTTGTGTCCGTAATGGTAAACTTTTATATCAGTTCCACATATAGCACATGCTTCAACTTTTATAACGATTTCATTTTCTTTTGGTTCGGGTTCCTTTATCTCTTCAATTTCAAGGTTTTCTATATCTTTTAATACTGCGGCTTTCATTTTTTAACTCTTCGTAGTATTTCTCTATCAGTTTTAGTATTTTCTTTTCCCTTATTCCTGCTATATTTTCCAGAATGTATCTTTCTCCCTTTTCTTTTATTAAATTTTCCAGTTTTACTGCTTCAGGGTCATCCAAATAATTATAACACAAACAGGCAGCAGCAACAATACACACATTTTCAGGAAAAATATTCTGGGAAAGGCACAAATTTATTGCTCCTGCTATCCTTTCATTTTTTCCAATTTTTCTTAGAGGTTCTCTTCCCACTCTGTAAACTGTATCATTGAGGAGTTTGTTATCAAATCTCTTATTCAAATCAAAAAAATAATTTTCAATTTCTTCCTTCTCAAATTTATGTTTTTTTATCAGGGCTTCCATTACTTCCTTCTGCACTTCTTTCAGTATTACAGAAATTTTTTTATCCCTGATTGATTCCCAGATATATTTATAACCATAGAGATAACCCAGATATGCAAGACACGCATGGGAAAGATTGTGACCAAACAATTTCAATTCTTCATATCTGTAAAGATTATCAACAGGATAAAGTCCTTTTATTTCCGGGATTTTTCCTTTAAATGCTTTCTTATCAACTGGAAGG
>JAGHCG010000093.1 GCA_021160565.1 bacterium
GCAGAAGGAATTATATAATCTGGCGAAAGTTTATTTTCTGGAATATATTCTGCAATTGCATAACTGGCTGCCATTTTCATCTTTTCCGTTATTTTTCTTGCTCCTGCATCAAATGTTCCTCTGAAAACACCTGGAAAAGCAAGAAGATTGTTTATCTGATTGGGAAAATCACTCCTTCCTGTCCCTATAATAAATGCACCTGCTTTTTTTGCTTTCTCAGGAAGAATTTCCGGAACAGGATTTGCCATTGCAAAAATGATTGGGTTTTTCTTCATACTTTTCACCATTTCCTCACTTACAACTCCTGGAGCAGAAACTCCTATAAAAACGTCTGCTTTTTCCATCGCCTCTTTCAAACTTCCTTTTTTACTTTTTAACAAATATTTCAAAACTTCTTTTTTTGCAAAATTCAAATCTTTCCTTTCTTCACATACAATTCCCTTACTATCACACAACACAATTTTTCTTGCTCCTGCATTATAAAGAAATTTCGTTATTGCAATTCCAGCAGCACCTGCACCATTTATAACTATTTTTATTTCAGAGATTTTTTTCTCTGCAAGTTTCAAAGCATTTATCAAAGCAGCATAAACTACAATTGCCGTCCCATGCTGGTCATCATGGAAAACAGGAATATCAAGTTTTTCAATCAATTTTCTTTCAATAAGGAAACACCTTGGAGCAGATATATCCTCAAGATTTATTCCACCAAAAACATCTGAAATTAAAATAACTGTTTTCACAATCTCATCAACATCCTGAGTTTTTATACAAACAGGAAAAGCATCAACTTTCCCAAATTCTTTAAAAAGTATTGCTTTCCCTTCCATTACAGGAAGGGCTGCTGCTGAACCAATATTACCAAGTCCCAAAACTGCACTACCATCTGTAACAATCGCAACTGTATTCCATTTTGAAGTATATCTGTAAATCAATGAAGGGTCTTTTTTAATCTCCCTGCATGGTTCAGCAACTCCTGGAGTATATGCAAGAGAAAGGTCTTTTTCTGTTTTCAGTTTAACTTTTGATTTTACTTCTATTTTCCCTTTATGTTTCTGATGAAAAACAAGAGATTGTTTAAATATATCTTTCATTTAAATAGAGAAACTTTTATTATAAATCCGGCAAAAACAATAGAAACTATTGACATTAACTTTATCAAAATATTAAGAGATGGACCTGCTGTATCCTTGAATGGGTCTCCTACAGTATCTCCTGTAACTGCGGCTTTGTGAGCATCTGTTCCCTTTCCTCCAAAATTCCCTTTTTCAATAAATTTCTTTGCATTATCCCAGGAAGCACCAGCATTTGCCATCATAATTGCCACAGCAAAACCACTTGTTAACGCTCCAACGAGAAGTCCAAGAACTCCTTCAGTTCCAAGTAAAACTCCTATTATAACAGGAAGAAGAATTGTCAATACAGAAGGTAATACCATTTCTTTCTGTGCTGCTTTAGTACATATATCAACTGCCTTGGCATAATCAGGTTTTGCTTTTCCCTCTATCAGTCCTTTTATTTCCCTGAATTGTTTTCTCACTTCTTCAATTATTTGCTGGGCTGCCCTTCCAACAGCTCTCAATGCCATTGAAGAGAAAAAGAAAGGATACATTGCTCCAATAAATACTCCAACAAGAACCCTTACATTCATAACTGAAAAATCTATTTTCCCACCAAGAATGTGAACATGGTCTTTATAAGCAGCAATTAAAGCAAGAGCTGTTAAAGCAGCAGAACCTATAGCAAACCCTTTTCCTGTTGCTGCTGTTGTGTTTCCCAGTGCATCAAGAGCATCTGTTCTCTGTCTCACATAAGGAGGTTGATGAGTCATTTCAGCATTTCCACCTGCATTATCCGCAACTGGTCCATAAGAGTCAGTAGCAAGTGTTATACCCAGAGTACTTAAAAGTCCCACTCCTGCAAGTCCTATTCCATAAAGACCAATTGCAGGATTATGTAAACCTCCTGGAAGAACAAAAGCACATATGGTAGCAACAACAACAGTCAAAACAGGGGCTATTGTTGATAACATTCCAGTTGCAATTCCCTCTATTATTACGGTTGCATGACCTGTTAGAGAAGCTTTTGCCACATTTCTCGTTGGAGTGTAATTGTCAGATGTGAAATATTCTGTGAAAAATCCAATAATTACTCCAGCTACAATTCCACTGAGCACAGACCCGTAAAGTCCTACATACTCTTTTCCCAGGATTTTAATAATTGCAAAATATGAAAAGATTAAGATAAGAATTGATGCTGAATAAACTCCTCTCCTCAATGCTTTTAACAAATTTCCCTGTGTGGCTTCTTCTCTAACTCTTACAAAAAATGAACCTATAATTGAGGAAATAACTCCAAGAGTTGCAATAACCATAGGAAGAGATACACCTTTAAGTCCAAGACCAGCAGCATAAGCAAGAGCCATTGTTGCTATTATTGAATCAGTGTAGGATTCATAGAGGTCTGCTCCCATACCTGCTATATCTCCAACATTATCTCCTACATTATCTGCAATAACTGCTGGATTTCGTGGGTCATCTTCAGGTATTCCTGCTTCAACTTTTCCAACAAGGTCTGCTCCAACATCTGCTCCTTTTGTATAAATTCCTCCGCCAACTCTTGCAAAAAGAGCCTGAGCACTCGCTCCCATTCCGAAACAAATCATTGTGGATGTAATATATCTTAACCTTTCTTCTATCCCAATTCCTTTCGCTTTATAGTAAAAAGTCAAAAGATTATACCATATACTTATATCAAGAAGAGCAAGACCCACCACAACCAGACCCATAACAAGACCTGCTGAAAATGCTATCCTTAAAGCAGCATTCAATGAATCTCTTGCAGCAAAAGTTGTCCTTGCAGATGACTTTGTGGCTACTGTCATTCCTATATATCCACTTAAAGCAGAGAAAAAACCCCCTGTTAAAAATGCAAAAGGAACAAAAATTGGCAAATATTTAAACTTGGAAAGAGTCAGTAATATGAGAAAAACAATTCCAAAAAATATACCAACTCCCTTATACTGTCTTTTTAAGTATGCTTTTGCTCCAATTCTTATAGCTTCTGCAACTTCTATCATTTCTGGAGTACCTTCTTTTTTCTTCAAAATATTTCTGGTAAGAAAATATGTAAATGTAAGAGCAAAAACGGAACCAATAATAGTAATTATCTGGGAGTAATCCATTTTCTTCTCCTTTTTATCTGTTAAACTCTGTCATTGCTTTTTCAACTCCGCTTTTTATTATCATCTCACATGCATCTGCCGCTTTTTTTATTGATGTGGATATTATCTTTTTTTCATGAGGAAGGAAAGGAGAGAGAACATAATTTATATATGAAGTTTCCGTTTCTCTCCCTCCTATTCCTATTCTCACTCTTATAAAATCTCTGCTTGAAAGAATTTCCATAATTGAAATCACTCCCTTATGTCCACCTGCTCCCTTTCCAATACCAATTTTTATTTTCCCCAGTGGAATGTCAAGGTCATCATGTATCACTATTAAATTTCCCAATTCAAGATTATATCTTTCAACAATTCCTTTTACAGCAATTCCACTTTCATTCATGAATGTTTTTGGTTTACATAATATAATAAAAAAATTTTCTATTTTTATCTTCCAGCCTCTGAAATATTTACTCTTTATTACTTCTTCTGGTTTATGCCTTTTCCTTAATTCATCTATAACTTTAAAACCTACATTATGCCTTGTTTCTCTATATTTCAAACCAGGATTGCCAAGACCAACAACAATCTTCACCTTTTACTCTGTTTTCTCTTCTTTCTCTTCTTCCTTTTCCTTTCTTCTCTCTTCTGCTTTTTCTTCAGATATTACTTCTGGCTCTGCTTCTTCCTCTTCTGCAACTTTTTCCTCCTCAGCAGATACCTTTGGTGCAAGGATAGATACTACAACTTTTTCTTCATCTTCCACAATTCTTATTTTTTCCGGAACTTTTATATCCTTTACAAGAAGTGCATCTCCTATATCTAAGTTGGAAATATCAACTTCTATTGCTTCAGGCATATCTTTTGGAAGTGCTTCAATTACTATTTCTCTCAATTCATGTTCAAGTATTCCCCCTTTCTCAATTCCAGGGCTTTCTCCAACAAGATGAACAGGAACTTCCATGGTAATTGGTTTATCCATTCTTATCCTGCAAAAATCAAGATGGATTATCTCTCCTCTTATTGGGTCTACCTGAATTTCCTTAAGTATTGTCTTATAAACTTTTTCCTCCCCATTACTTTTTACCACAAGGTCTGCCATAATATTATGTGCCTCAAGACCTCTTATTTTCTTTTCAGTTTCTTTCTTATCAAGTTGAATTAAAACTACCTCTTCACCACCCCCGTAAAGAATCCCTGGGATTAATCCCTTACTTCTCAATTTCCTCGCAACTCCTTTTCCTTTCCCTTCTCTGACGTGAGCAAAAAACTTCTTTTCTTCCATCAAAACCACCTCCTTAATATGAAATGGGCGCGGATGGATTCGAACCATCAACCCCCGCGTTATCAGCACGGTGCTCTGCCATTGAGCTACGCGCCCTTTTCCATAGTCCTGTATATTATAATAATTTTATTTTTTATTTTCAAATTAAATCAGGTGGGAAACTTTTTATTTCTCCCTGACTGTAATTTACTCCTCTTTTTTTTCTTTTTTAATTGCCTTCTCAATATATTCCTTTACAATATCCTTTGCACCAAGAGCAAATGCAAGAGCAAGTCCAAAACAGAAAGCACTCAGAACAATTATAAAAACATTTCCAATAAAATTCGTTGCTATCCCTATATGCTGAAGAGCTACCACTGCTCCAAAAGTAATTATTGCTCCCTGGGTAATTTTACCAAGAAGAGATGCTTTTTCAATTCCTGCATTACCTGCTGAAGTTCTGACAATTCCACTGAAGAAATTACCAAGAAAAAGAGAAAATATGAAAATTAAAAGACCCAGAATGAATTTCGGAATAAATCCAAGAAGTGAATCTATAACAGTTGATGGAATTGAAATACCAGCAATATTGATTGAAATAAAAATAACAACAAGCATAACCAACCAGTAAACTCCTATTCCAAGAAGTTCAGAAACATTTTTTGTTATATTCCCTTTTTCAAGTAAACTTTTAAGTCCACTTTCTTCTGCAAGTTTATCAATTTTTATAATCTTAAAAAATCTTGTTACAAGCATCATTATAAATTTTGCCACTATCCATCCGATTAAAAA
>JAGHCG010000040.1 GCA_021160565.1 bacterium
CCTTATTGGTGAAGAGAAGATAAAAGAAGAGGAAATAAAAACTATTCCTTACCATTATCTCAATCTAATATATCCTGTAAAAGAAGAAAGGGGATTAAAGTCATTTACTATATTCTTGAAAAAGATAAATAAGAAGTCCAATCCAATAGTAAGAGTTTCTCTTCTCCATCCTATTGATTTTGAGAGATTTTATATAGATTTTGATTTTGAGATCAAATCACAAATTTTAGAAATTCAAATAAAAACCGATGGAGCATATTTCCCAGAAAATTCAAACTTCTGGGTCCAAATCATATCAACGCACACGATAGAAATTTCTCCAACTATTTATATTGAGTGGGAAAATAAAGAAAATGTTATCCAGGCATTTGTGGATAAAGAAATAAGAAGTATAAACGAATCTTTTATAGCAAGAATGTCAAGTAATCGTTTTGTTCTTCCCACTGAGAAGAAAGAAGAAAATTTCCTTTACAGAAGATTGAATTTACTAAGGCGTCTTATGCCTGAAAATGAAATTGTAAAAAGGATGTATTACTGGGCAAGATTTGAAAAATGGCCTGAGTTTGATTTTTCAGATTATAAAGAGAAATATCCTGATGCGCCTGAATGGGCAATTTATGCAAAAGAATTACTGGAGGAGATAACAAAACAGATACATTTCTGGATAGACAAAAGGCAAGATGAAACAGGATATATTGTTGGAAGAGGTAATCAGTGGAATGATGTTACCAAATTGTTAAATAAATACAGTTTTTTACCTTTAATAACAGATGATAAAAAAGTTATAAGAGGGATAGAGAAATATCTGGATGCACACTGGAATATATCAGGATGGGTTGAAGATGGATATTGTAAAAGATTAACAGATATAATCCATAGTTCAGAAGAAGCCTCCTATCTTCAACCAGCAATGTTAATTTTAAAATTCGGGGATAAAAGACATATAGAAATGGCAGAGAAAACTGCAGAAAAGATGGATTTCTGGATGGGAATTAATGAATTAGGGCATTATCATTTCCGTTCTAATTATTTCAGTGCAAAAAAAATAATTACAGAAGGAATAAAAGGTTGGGAAATTCCTCAGTGTGGAAGGGCAATAAGTTCTGCTTTAATTTTATCATGGGTAGACCCTGAGAGTAAATATAGAGGAAAAATTATAAAATGGATGGATTCTCTTCTGGAAGATTATCTGAGAGAAACTCCTGATAAACCAGCAAATCAATTACCCACAGGTATAAGATTTAAGGATGATTATCTTACTTCAAAAAGATGGATTGGAGTTACAAAATTTTACATACCTTATTTAACAGGATGTTATTTATGGACAGGGAATTATAAATATTTAAAGCCAGTAGAAGATTTACTGAAAAAGTTAAGGGAGGGAAAAGCAAGTGAGAAAGAATTACTTTATATTTTCAGACAGGCAATTTTTACATGGAGAAAGATTACAGGAATTTCAAAGTACGATGATATTCTTTTGAATTCTTCTTTTAAGATTTCCTCTAAGATTGCTAAAAAAAGAATTTTAGAAGATGAATTCTGGCAGAGAGGTGTTTCATATCTCACAATCCCATGTCTCTGGGCATTCAGGATTACCAATAATAAGAAGTGGTTAATTCTTGCTCTAAAACATGCATTAAGGAATAATGTAAGAGCATATCCAATTTATACTATCCTTGACCCATCTACAGATAGAGTTTATCCATGGGGGAGATGGGTTCTTCCCGAAATGTATCTTGGAGGGATGGTTTTGAATATGGAAAGTAGTTTACCCTATCCAACCCATATTATAAGCTGGGAAAACAGTGGAACAGATTTTGCTGCTATAGTTACAAAAAAAGGGAAGAAGAATTTGGATATAGAAATTTTTGATTTCCACCCTACTAAGAGAAAAATATTTTTTAGAATTTGGTCTCTTCCGGATGGGAATTATAAATTGATTGTAAAGAAAAAAAAGGAAAGTAAATGGGTGATTTTGGAAAAAAGAGAAATTTATATCCATAGAGGAAAAAAGATACCTCTCTTCCTTACTCCTAAGAAACTATATCAGATTAAATTAACATACTATAATGCTTGGTAGTCCGGGGAAACAGTGACCTGTAAGTTATGCTTTAAACTATTATTGGATGGAAACTTGATAGATTTCCCACACCGAGTAAAACTCTTTCTTTTGGAGATATGAGGAATGAAGATGGTTCCTGGATGAGACTTAATCCCGTTGCTCCCACAAATGTTGCTTACAGATAGAGAAAAATTAATATTGTAAATTTGAAGAGAGAATTTTTGTAAAAATCCAGGAGAGCATTTAACGGTTGAAAAAGGAAAAAAGGGATATTAAAATATAGCCGATATGAGAAAGTTATTTTTTTCTGTTCTGATTTTATTTATTTTGAGAACTTCAGCAGGAGAAATAAAATTCCTTGGTAAAAATCTTGTTAGATATGGTGATTTTGAAAAAATAAAGGGTAATATTGAGAATTTAAAAGGATGGAGAGCAAGTTTTCGGGGTGAAGTTGAAATAAAAACAGATGAGGAGGTGAAACTTAAAGGGAAAAGGTCTCTCAAAATATTCACAAAAACTTCAAATTCATATGTTAATCTTTATTCAAACTTCATTTCTGTTAATGGTAATAAAATCTATCTTTTCTCAATTGGATTTAAACAGAAAGGATTTAGTTCTGGAAAAGACAAATATGAGGGAGTTAGTTCCTCTTCCAGAGTGGATTGGTTTGATAAAAATAAAAAATTTATTTCATCATCCTATATAAGTCGTTTCCCCTATGGAGCAACAAACTGGGATTTGAGAGATGGATTTGTGAAATCTCCTGAAAATTCGGTTTATGCGAGAGTTTGTATTTCTGTAAGTAATAACAGTAAAAAAATCATCGGAAAAGATATCCCTTCCACTTTATGGGTTGACTGCATTCAGTTGAGAGAATATTTTCCACCAGAAACTCCTGAATGGATAAAAATTGAAGCACCTGCAGAAATAGAGGGTTTCCCATATCAAAAACCTCTCAAAAAATTTGTCCTTGGAATCGAAACGGATTTCAGAGGAAAAGGAAGTAAATGGTGTAAGGTTGTATATGATAGAGATACAGAAAGTAAAACAAGTATTTATGCCATTCCAGATTCAGGTAAAGGTATTGTACTTCATTCTCCCTATTTTTCTGCTTTGCCTTCAGGATTATATAGAGTTCAAATAAGAGTTAAGGCGGAGGACATATCAGGGAAAGAGCCATTTGGTTTTGTAAATATTTCAAGTCAGTTTTCAAAAGAAAGGTTAAAAATAGAATTTGTTTCTTCCGTGTTTCCTGAAAAAAATAAATATTTCTGGTTTGAAAAGGATTTTATTTTGAGAGATACCGGGTGGTGGGCAATTGTTATACGGACTTATGGGAAGAAAGGATGGTTTATTGATACTATTAAAATTTTTCCACTTATTGAATTTGACGATAATACTCTTATTGAAATTTATCCGGGAATTGAAGGAGAAGTCCCCGAAAGAATTAAACCAAGAAAGGAAAAACCTTACAGATTTATGATTTTTGCTGGGCTTTTCTATGATAGAATTTTCCCTGATGAGTTCTTAAAATCTCTTGGTGAAAATGTAAAAATAAAGAAAATACAGGTTTTCAGAGGAAGAAGTATGAGTTTTTCTGGTCTTCCGGAAACACCAGAAGAATTTTTCAATTACAATGTAATTTTTCTTGCAAACATAAATGTGAGAAGTTTACCATTACTTTATAAAAATTATCTGAAGGAGTATGTGAAACGTGGGGGGAAGTTAATCATAAGTGGAGGACAGCAGGGATATGAAAGGGGTGGATGGAAGAGAAGTTTTATTGAGGATATTTTACCTGTAAATATTGAGGATTCTTTTGGGAAAGGAATTGTGAAATTTGAAAAAGGAGAGAATATATCGCCAGAAAGATTTCCAATGAGTTTATCACAGAATATGGTTGTCTGTTATCTTCATAAAGTTAAAGAGAAAAAGAAAAGCGAAATTATTTTTAAATGCGGGAAATATCCTTTTATTGTAAGTGGAAACTATGGAAAGGGAAGTGTGATATGTATATTGGGAATGCCTTTTGGAATTTCTGAAAAAGGTAAATTGCTGTTTTTTGAAAGCAAGGACTGGAGAAAAATTTTGAAAATTTTAATCACAGGAGGATAAAATGAGGAAGTTTTTATTATTCTTTTTTGTGCTTTCTTTTTCAGTATTCTCTTCAAATAATATATGGAAGATTGAGGCAGAGTCAAAATATATAAAATTTCAGAAAGGGGTGGAAATAGTAAATGATGAGAAAGCCTCAGGAGGAAAAGCATTAAAGGTTCCATCTGAAAATGTTCCTGTCTGGAATGTAGTATATTTTTCTTTTCCTTTCAATGGAAAGCCGGGTGTTTATACTCTTAAAATAAGATACAGGTATGAAAATGTAGCAGATATAGGAAAGGGATGGAGAGTTGATATAAGGCAGAGGAATATTATAAATGAATATGGGGTTATTTATGGTTACTACCTCAAGCAGAAAAAGGGTTATAAAGATTATGAAATAAATTTTCTGTGGAAGAAGTCAGCAGGCGCTCCCTCTGTTTATATGAGATGGTTGGGGAAGGAAGGCAAACCTGTGATTTATCTTGATTATTTTGAATTCATAAGAAAAGGTTCTCTTCCTGATTTGAGAATTAAAGAAGTCTTTCCAGATAAAATAAGATATCTTCCAGGTGAAAAAGGAAATGTGAGAGTTAGTATTGAAAACCTATCTTCTGAAATAAAAAAAGGAGAATTGAAAGTTGAACTTATTCATGACCTTGATGAAAAAAGATTGATAGGAGAGAAAAACATAGAAGTTGAAGCAGAAAAAACAAAAGATTTCTTTTTCTCTTTCAAAATAAGAAAACTTTATGGTTATTCTGTAAAAGCCACTCTTCTCATAAAAGGGAAAGTTATTGATGAAAAAGAAGAGTTTTTCACAGTGCATAAAAACCCATGGGCAGTTGCTGTCTGTGGTGCAAGAGATGAAGCAATGAGGAAGTATTATCCAAACTGGCATCATGTTTTTTATAATATAGGAGCAACAGACCCTCTTATAGAAAAATGTGCTCTGAATGCAAGAAAGGAATACACAACCTGTACAGAGTTTTTCAGCTGGTCTCCGGGAGAACCATTTTATATGGCTCCAGAAGAACCAATATGGATAAGAGGAAATGGTGGAAATTTGTTGAGGAGTAAAAGAGAAATTCAGAAAGAGGTATCTGAATTAAAGAAATATGGAATTGCCTGTATCACTTATCTTGCCCAGCAGGCAATGGGAGAAAAAACAGTTGAAATTCTTCAGAAAAAACCAGAATGGTTTGTTTATTCTCCAACCACCGGAGACCTCGTTGAATTTTACAGGGTTTCTGAACTTGAAAAACAGAGAAATTTCTGGAGAAAATTTGACTGGGAAGGATATAGAAAATATGGTGACCCGAGTTCAGAAAACTGGAAGAGTACAAAAAGTTCATGGGAAAAATATGTTGAATTCTGGAAGCCATACAGAGAAGAAGTAAGGAATTTCAGTACTATAGGGTATTTTGTACCAAATTATAAACTTCCTGAGGTTGTTGATTATGTTGCTGACCAGGTAATTCTCTCAGCAAAAATATTTGGATGGGATGGATTGAGATGGGACTGTGGACATCTCAATACAGGGCCTCTGTGGGGTTCCTATACTCCATGGGTTGATTTTTATGGAAGACCACTTGCAGAGACAAAAGAGGAAATGGAAAGACAGACAATAAGGAATTTGAGAAGATTTAAAAAGAGAATAAGGAAAGTTTTTCCTGACTTTGTATTTGGAACAAATTTTGGTTCAAAAAGAGAAACAAGTAAATTTCCAGAAATGACAAAAGAGTTCTGTAAGGATGGAAGCTGGTTGCTTGATGAAGTTTCTTATACTTATAACAGACCAACAAGTCCATATCATACCTGGAATAAATACTATGAAGTAATGGCAGAGCAGGGAGATTATGTTTTATCTCTTGGAGGA
>JAGHCG010000004.1 GCA_021160565.1 bacterium
GAAAATATCCAGTCAATCGTGAAGTTGTAGAGAATATAAATAAGGATTCAATTAAAATCGGGAAAATTTCCAATCCAGAAAAAGACATATATTTTCAGGTATTTCCTGTAGGTCAGAGATTTAAAATTGGAGAAGATTTTATATGGGAAAGTTATAAAGATGAAAGATTGATAATCTTTTCAGATAACATTTCTCAAACCCAGAGATTGAAAGAAATTCTTCAGGAAAAGAAAATTAATATTTCTCAAATTGAATTTCATGAAGGTATTCTTTCTTCTGGTTTTTCTTTTCCTGAAATAAATTTAACTTTTTTAAGCAATGATGAGATTTTTTCAAGATATAGAAAGAGACATGTACCTTTCAGGAAAATTGAAAGTATTCCTGTTACAGGATGGCAGGAAATAAAAAAGGGAGATTATGTTGTTCATTACAATGAGGGAATTGGTAAATTTGTTGATATGAAGAAATTGAAAACAGATGATAAAGAAGAAGAATTTATTGTTCTTGAGTATGAAGGTGGGGATAAATTATATGTACCTATCTCTCAAATTTCTTTTATTCATAAATATGTTGGAGATAAAAAACCAAAACTTTCAAAACTTGGAAGTAAAAACTGGATTAAAATAAAGGAAAAAGTCAAAAATTCCATAAGAGACCTTGCCACAGACCTTTACAATCTTTATATTGAAAGGAAAAAAGAAAAAGGATTTAAATTTTCTCCTGATGATGAATTACAGAAAGAATTTGAGGAAAGTTTTATTTATCAGGAAACAGAAGACCAGTTAAAAGCAATTCAGGAAGTGAAAAATGATATGATGAGTGAAAAAATTATGGATAGAATTGTATGTGGAGATTCGGGATATGGAAAAACAGAAGTTGCAATGAGAGCAAGTTTCAAAGCAGTTTTAAGTGGAAAACAGGTAATTGTGCTTGTTCCCACAACAGTTCTTGCTCTCCAGCATTATCTTACATTTAAAGAGAGATTTGCGGATTTTCCAGTTATTATAGAGATGTTATCAAGACTTGTTCCGGAGAAAAAAATAAAGGAAATTCTCAAAAATCTTAAAGAGGGTAAGATTGATATAATAATTGGGACGCACAGACTTTTACAGGATGATGTGGAAATTAAAAATCCAGGACTTCTTATAATTGATGAAGAACAGAGGTTTGGAGTGGTCCATAAAGAAAAAATAAAAGCAATATTCAGAAGAATTGACGTGTTAACACTTACAGCCACTCCAATTCCAAGAACTTTGAATATGGCTCTTTCAGGACTTAAAGATATAAGTTTAATTGAAACCCCACCAGCAGGTCGTCTTTCTGTAATAACATATGTTGGAAGATATAATGAAGGAATTGTGAAGGAAGCGATTTTAAGAGAAATTGATAGGGGTGGACAGGTATTTTATCTTCACAATTTTATTTATGATATCCAGAAAGTAAAAGAAAAACTTGAAAATCTTGTTCCAGGAATAAAAATTGAAGTAGCACATGGAAGAATGAAACCAGAAGAATTGCAAAATGTAATGGAAAATTTCTCTTCCGGAAATATAGATGTTCTCGTTGCAACAACAATTGTGGAAAATGGAATTGATATACCGACAGCAAACACTCTTATTGTTGACAATGCTCACAGATATGGACTTGCAGACCTTTATCAATTGAGAGGAAGGGTTGGAAGATATAAATGGAGAGCATATGCTTATTTTTTAATCCCGCCACATATTCCAGTGGATAAAAAAACGAAAGAGAGATTAAAAGCATTACAGGAATTAAATAATCCTGGAAGTGGATATAAAATTGCTTTAAGAGACCTTGAAATAAGAGGAGCGGGAAATATTCTGGGAAAAGAGCAACACGGATTTATTGATATGGTTGGTTTTCATCTTTACTGTCAATTCTGGAAAGAAATAATGGGTGAAATAAAGAATGAAAAAGTAGTGTATGAACCAGAGGAAGTTAAGATTGAAGAAGTTATTCCTTATGATTATATTAAAACTCCTTCACTGAGATTGTGGTTATACAGTAAAATCGCAGAAATAAGAAGTAAAAAAGAAGCAAATAGTTTAATTCAGGAACTTAAAGACAGATTTGGATTTATTCCTTTATCTCTTGAAAATTATATAAAATCCACTCCAATTAAGAAAAATTAATGAGAAAAAAATATTCCCCCCTTTGCCTTTTTTAATCATAATTTCCGTATTCTTCCCAGGCTTTAAGCATAAGTTTATACCTTTCCAGTTTCATACCAGTATAAATACAATTGGAAGTTGAAAAAATATATCCATAACCAGGCATTCCCCACTTCAAGGCATATTTTGCTGAAGCAATCACCTCTTCATCTGTACCTGTCTGGAGCAATCCACAATTCACATTTCCTATAAGACAAACTTTATCTCCCACAAGTTTTTTCACTTCTTTTATATCCACTCCTGCCTGAGGGTCAAGGGAATGGAGAGCATGAGGATTGGTTTGAACAAGCTGGTCAAGTATTGGCATTATGTTTCCATCAGTATGTTTTATTACATAAAATCCCATATCCCTGTATGCTTTTATAAGTTTTGCAAGATATGGAGTAACAAACTCTGAAAACATTGAAGGACTTAAAAATGGACCAGTATTGAAGCAGTAATCAGCACACAAAGCAAAACCATCAAGCCCTCCATGTTTTTTTATTTTCTCTGCCCTTTCTATTGCTTCCTTCACCATATTTTCTGCTTCTTCTTTCAATTTTTCAGGTGCATCTTTCAATTTATAGGAAAATTCAACCATTTTTTCTCCTGAAGGAATCCCAAATGTTGCGTCCCCATGTATCATCAGAAAATATTTATCTCCTGTGAGTTCTCTCACTATTTCTATAAGACGGAAGGTTTCTTCAAGAGTGGCTGGATTTGGATGAAGGAAAATAGCACTGTGATTAAATTCCTCTGCTATTCTTATAAAAATCTCTGCAATATCCTTCCTGTGAAGTTGCCTTTCTCTCTCTGTCATCTGGTCCCACTGATGATAACTTCTATGCCCTGGATAAACTTTTCCAAATGCTTCCATTGTAAGAAAAAAAGCAAGTTCAAAATGTGGCACTCTTCCTTTAATGGGTTTTCTTTTAAGTGCAGAGATAAACTTTTCTCTTGGTGTCATCTCTCAACTCCTTTCCACAAGGTAAAGTAAAAGTTTTTCCATCAATTTATCCCACTGTTTCCATTGATAAAAGATATTCTTTCTTTTTCCTTCACCATATGGAGCTCCAAATATACATCCTATTTTCCCACCTTTTTCAAGTTTTTCTATAAGAAGAAATGGTTTACCGCTTTTTGTCTCTATCAAAACTTCACCTTTTTTTATCTTAACATTGTGAAGGTAAGAAACAAAAACTTTTCCCTTTAAATCAATTTCTTCAAATACAGGATGTTTTTTGAAAATAAGAAATCCATTTCTTTCTCTGGA
>JAGHCG010000053.1 GCA_021160565.1 bacterium
AATCAGAAGAGAGAAAATGGAAGTATTTAAAATATGGGATAGAATCAATTCAGCATTTTTTTCAGGTTCATCTATTCCTTTATCTTTGAGAAATTTTTTCCCAAGAGAGATAAGAACAGAAGGAGTTTTATCACTTTTTAACAGTTTTCCCAAGAGATGAGAGTACTTTTGAAGCTGCATTTTTAATTTCTGGATATTGTCCTTCTTCACTTAAAAATTCTACCAGTCCTGTTAATTCTTTATCTGGATGTGTCTTTAAATATTCGCCAATAACTCCAAGAATTTCACTTCTTAATTTTATTTCTTCCTCTTTACTCCCTGCTGGATAATCCTGTTTCAATCTGTTAATCAGTAATTTTATTTTTCTGTAATCTCCAAGTTTAGCAAGAGTTAAAATATAGTAAATCCTCTGATTTGATACCCCATATTCTTTCCATGCTTTCTTTATAATTGGTAATGCTTCTTTATCTTTTAAATCTCCCAGAACTCTCATAAGAGTGAGAGCAAAAATAATTTCATTTTTCTCTTCATCAGTTTCCTGAACTTCTGGAGTATATCCAGGCATAAATTCTCCTGGTGGCATACCCATTTCAGGTGGGAAAGGAGAGGGACCTGCTTGAGGAGTACCGAAACTGATTTTTATTTCTCTTCCTTCTTTCCTTGCAAGAAGTATTTGATATTTCCTCCTTTTCTTTTCCAGTTCCTCTATTTTTTTCTCTATTTCATTCAATTTCTCTCTTTTCTGACTGATATCTTTTTCAATTTTTTTCAATCTGGAACGGTATTTTTTAACCTCTTCCGGTTTCAACACCTGAAATTCTGGTGGAACTCCCATACCTGCTGCTTCTGGCGGAACCATTTCAGGAGCAAAAGCACTTCCCTGAAGTTTCATCTCAATTGAGTTTTTCTCTTGTTCCAGTTTCTGTATTTCCGAATTTAAAGCGATTTTCTGTACCTGTAAATTTTCTATTTCCTCTGTCAAACTTTTAATATTTTTTCTCGCTTCTTCTCTTTCTTTTTCCCTTCTTTCAATCATTGATTTGAGAGTATTTCTCAAAGTAAGAATTACTCTTTTTTCTCTCAATTCTTTTATGCTTTCAAGAGCAACAAGTCTAATCTGGAATTTTTCATCTTTATTTTCAATAATGGAAAGAAGAAGGTTTGCTGCCTCAGGAGTTTTAAGTTTTCCAACTACTCTTATTAAATTTTTCCTTATTTCATCACTTTTTTCCTTTTTTGTTAGTTCAATAATTTCTTTGGCTACCTTTGTAAGTTCAGTAGGTGAATAACTCAAAAGAAGAAGAGATGATTTTTCTCTCACACTTTTTGTCCCATATCTAATCCTCTTTATAAGTTTTTTTACTGGAATTTTTTCTTTTTTCAGTGTTTCCATCTCAACTCCACCGGGCATACCAGGAATTTCTGGACCCATTCCAGGAGGTTGTTCTCCGGGCATACCTTCTTCCTTTTTCTTTTCTTCCTCCTCTTTTTTCCTCCTCTCCTCTTCTTCGAGTTTAACCCATCTCTTCACAATTTCTTTTTCTCTGGCTGATGTTTCAATTTTCTTCTTTAATCTTTCTGCCTGTTTTGCAAAGATTGACTGGGGAGAAAGTTTAATTGTTTTATCAAGTTCCTTCAATGCTTCTTTCTCATTATTCTGAGCAAGGTAAACAAGAGCAATTGCATAATGATAGTCAGGATTTTTTGGTTCCATCTCAATGGCTTTTCTGTAATTTGTAAGAGCATCCGTTGTTTTCCCCTGTCTGAAATATACCTCTCCAAGATAATAGTAAATAAGAGGATTGTCAGGACTCATATTTCTGGCTTCATTGAAAATTTCAAGTGCCTTTCCATATTTTCCTATTTTCATATAAACAATTCCTTTATTTACCTTATCAATAAATTCGTCTGCTGAATATATAAATCCAGATACCAGAAAGAGAATGAAAGAAATCAGAATTAATTTCTTCATTTTAACTCCCTCCTCAATTTTTTAATAAGAGGTTCAAGTTCTCCTTCCATAATATTTTCAAGGTCATATATTGTAAAATTTATCCGATGGTCTGTAACTCTATTTTGAGGAAAATTATATGTTCTTATTTTCTCACTCCTTTCACCACTTTTAACCTGTTTTTTCCTCTCATTATCAATTTTACTCTTTTTTTCTTCCTGGTAAAGTTGCTGCAATCTTGCACGAAGTATTTTCATCGCTCTTGCTCTGTTCTGCAACTGAGACCTTTCATCCTGACAGCTCACAACAATACCTGTTGGAAGATGGGTTATTCTCACAGCAGAAGATGTTTTATTCACATGTTGCCCTCCATGACCGCTTGCCCTGAATGTCTCTATTTTTAACTCTGAAGGAGAAATTTTTACTTCTTTTTCTTCAACTTCAGGGAAAACAGCAACAGTGGCAGCAGAGGTGTGAATTCTCCCATAACTTTCTGTTTTTGGGATTCTCTGAACTCTGTGAACCCCACTTTCATATTTGAACGTTCCATACGCCCCTTTTCCTTTCACAAGAAATATTACTTCCTTTATTCCCCCAAGGTCAGAAGTGTGAAGAGACAGTACTTCAATTTTCCATCCCTTCTTTTCAATAAATTTTGAATACATTCTGAAAAGGTCTCTGGCAAAAAGACACGCTTCTTCTCCTCCAATACCTGCTCTTATTTCAACTATGGCATTTTTAATATCTCTCGGGTCAGATTGCTCAAGAAAATCAATTATTCTTTCCTCAATTTTTTTCTTCTCATCTATAAGGTGGGTCAGTTCCTCTTCTGCAAGGAACTTAATATCCTGGTCTTCTTCTTTTTTTATAATTTCTTCTGTTTCAGAAATTTTTTTATTTACCTCTGAAAGATGTTTTTTTAAATTGACTATTTCTTCAAGATAACCAATTTTTTTTATTGCTTCTCTGAATTGTTCTGAATTTCTATCTCCAGAGGAAATAACTTTTATAAGGGAATTATACTCTTTTTCTATTTCCTCCAGTTTTTTCCCGATTTCTTTTTCTTCAGAAACAGTATTATTTAAGACCATATTTCTTTTTAAATTTTTCCACCATTCCTGCACTATCGACAAATTTCTGTTTTCCAGTAAAGTAAGGGTGGCATTTTGAACACACTTCCACCTTTATTTCAGGTTTTGTTGAACGAGTTTTTACAATATTTCCACAGACACATACAATTGTACATTCTCTGTATTCAGGATGAATTTTTTCCTTCATTTTTCCTCCTTTTGTTTAACAAATTCACTGAAAGTTTTTCTATCAACTGGATTTTCAACTTCTGTAATTCCCTCTCCACTGAAATATTTTATAAATTTGCCTCCAATTAAAAACCTTACCTTTTCAATTTCGGGAAATTGTGTTGCTGTATAAACTATCTGTGCAAGCCTTCCCTCCATTGTAAGAGTTCCTCCTCCTTTTTCTATTTCTTCATTAAAATCAAGATAAACCACATTTCTCTCAATTCTCACATTGAGTAATTTTACCCCTGAAGGAATAGCAGTTGAAAGACCTCTTGCTTTTTCTTCTGGAGTAGGTCCTTCAATTAACTTCTCAATCAAAAATCTTACCTTTTTTTCAAGTTTCCTTCTGTATGGGATTTTTCTTACAACCGGCACAATATATGCATTATTTTCTGTATAGGTAAGCAGATAAATATAACCCGTTGTTGCAGATATTATTTTACTTCTATTTTTAACATAAAGCAAAAAGCCCACCATCAATATAAAAATCCCAATTAAAGAAAAAATAATTACCTTTTCGCTTTTTTTCATTTTTCTTTTCCCGGCTACTCTTTAAATATATTTCATCAGAAAGGGACTGTCAAGAAATATCCCTTCTTCCAGAAAAAAACCGATTTTTGAAATGAAAGAATATCATCTTTTTGAAAGATGAAGATACACTTCGTTATAATAAAGAACATTTTCTGTGGGAGTATTGGCTGGAATATGATTTCCCACAGCCATTATAAAACCAGGATATTTTTTCCCTATATCCATACATCTCTTCACTTCTCTGTAGATATCCTCTTTTGTTCCTGAAAGAAGAACTCTACAATCAGCATTTCCAACAAATCCATGTGTCTTCCCGTATTTCTCAGCAAAAAGTTTCATATCACAGCACGGTTCCATCACAAGCATATGTGCTCCACACTCAACAATATCATCAAAAAAAACAGTATAATCTCCATCAGAAGTAAAGATAAGTTTTTTTCCAGAAGAAAGAAGAGGTTCCCACAATTTTTTATAATAAGGAAAAATATATTTTCTATACCACTCAGGATGTGTAACAGGTCCAGAAGTCCAGCATATATCATCATGAGCCATGAATACTTCACAATCTGTTTTTGCCCACGCTTCATAGTATTGCTTTATCCAGTGAAAATATCCTTCAATCACCCTACCGAACTTCTGATGGTCTGTTCCCAATGCAATAAGAAGCATTTCCCATCCAAAAATTTCAATTAATCCTGAAAAAAGAGTGTGATAAATTCCGCCCATTGTTAAAGTTATATCTCCCCAGCAATTTCTCAGATTATGATAAATTTGATTTAATTCATCTACCAGTTCTTTCTGATTTCTCTCTTCAAACTCTTTACAGGCATCAAATTTGTAAACATCCTCAACAGTTTTATACGGACAGATTATTTTCTGATTGAAATCTGAACCATCTGAGGAATACACAGCATGTCCCATTTTTGTCACTTTATTCTCATCAAACTTATATCCTCCAGGTGTCATCCATAAAAAAGCATAATCCCATTTTCTCACAAATTCTTTCATTGCTTTTTCCTTTTCTTTTTCCGGGTCAATACCTGTTACTTTTTTTATCACCTCAGTATGGTAAACATGAACTGAATATTCTGTCCTGGGAACTCTATCTGTAAATTCCAGATTTATTGCCTTCCATCCACTTTCATAACTCATTTTCCTCTCCTATTTCAGATTTGTCAGAACCCGGTTCGGTCAAGAAACAGGTTGAACTGGAAAATTTTACGCTTTAATAACATTCTTATGTTTTTTCCTGTAAACGTTTCTTGTATCAATTATAAGAGGTATCAATTCCTGCAATTTTTTATAATCAATACATGAATGGTCAGTAATTATAATCGCAAAATCATATTTTTTTAACTTAGAGGGAACAAACTCTATGGATTTTATTGAATATGGAAACTGTCTTGTCTTCTTCACTTCTTTCACATAAGGGTCATAATAGTCAACCTTTGCTCCTTTTTTTAAAAGTATTTTCATTATTTTGAAAGCAGGTGACTCTCTTACATCATCAACATTTTTCTTATATGCAATCCCGATAAGTAAACACTTAGCATTTTTAATTGCTTTCCCTCTATTGTTCAACGCTTCAATACATTTATCAACAACATAATATGGCATTGAAGTGTTTATCTGACCTGCCAGTTCAATAAATCTTGTTGGAAAATCATATTCTTTTGCTTTCCAGGTAAGGTAAAATGGGTCAATTGGAATACAGTGTCCACCAAGTCCAGGTCCCGGATAAAAAGGATGAAAACCAAAAGGTTTTGTTTTTGCTGCTTCTATAACTTCCCATATATCAATTCCCATTCTGTCAAATAATATTTTAAGTTCATTAACAAGAGCAATATTGACTGCTCTGTAAATATTCTCAAGAAGTTTTGATGCTTCAGCAATTTCAGGAGAAGAAACAGGAATAACTTTTTCAACAATTTTTGAATAAAGAGCAACTCCAATTTTTCTACAATTTTCAGTAATTCCACCCACAAGTTTCGGTATCTTTTCTGTAGGATATTGAGGATTTCCCGGGTCTTCTCTTTCAGGAGAATAAATGAGAAAATAATCTTTTCCCACCATAAGTTTTTTCTGTTGAAAAAGGGATAAAAATATTTCTCTTGTTGTTCCCGGATATGTTGTTGACTCAAGAGAAATTATATGACCTCTTCTTAAATTTTCATAAATATCATTTGCCGTTTTTTTCAAATATTTTAGTTCTGGTTGCATATGAGAATTCAGAGGAGTTGGTACACATATTATTATTGCATCAACAAGTTTTAATTCATTCATATCTGTGGTGGCTTTAAAATTTGAAAGTATATCCTTTATTTCTTCAGAAGGAATATGGGAAATGTAGGAAATACCAGAATTGAGTTTCTTCACTTTTTCAGGGTCTATATCAAATCCAACCACTTTAAATTTCTTTGCAAATCTGATAACAAGAGGTAATCCTACATATCCAAGTCCTATAACTCCAATTTTTATTTTCCCTTTTTCAATCAAATTAAGGATTTGTTTTTCCATCTTTCCAATTTTATAGAATTTTATTCACCAAGTCAATTTACATTTGAAATCAGGAGAAGGATAAGATTTTTCCTGTTGTGAGGGAAACTATATATTTTTCTATTTTTTTAACTTTAAAGATATCTCTAATTCCGGTTTCGTAAATGTCCATCTGTTCTTTGAATACTTCGAGGTTTTCTCCATGTATTTTATAGTCATAAATTTTCACAATATCTCCTTCAACTATTATTC
>JAGHCG010000077.1 GCA_021160565.1 bacterium
GATTATTCCGGAACAAAACATTATTGGAAAAAATGAAATATAAAAAAGATATAACTTTTTCATTTTCCCCTCCATTTTTATAAAATTATTATGATAAATTTCAGGAAAAGTTAAAACAGAAAGAGAAAAAATATATTTAGAAGGGATTTATTTTTCAAAACCTGATTATTTTGGAAATTCAAATTTTATTTCTACATCTTTCCTTTCTTCTTCCGGAACTTCAAAAAGAGGCATGTCTTTATATCCCATCATTCTTGCAACAAACATATCTGGTATTTGATGAATTCTTATGTTGTAGATGTTTACACTTTCATTATAAAATTCCCTTCTATCAGCAATTTCATTTTCAAGTTCACTTATCCTCTGCTGTAAATGTAAAAAATTTTTATCTGCTTTCAAATCAGGATAATTTTCTGCAACTGCAAAAATTGTTTTTAAAGCCGAACTTATCTCCCCATCTATTTTTTTCTTATCTTCCACACTATCTGCTTTTAAATATTCGGTTCTTAACTTTGTTATTTTTTCAAGTGTCTCTCTTTCATACTTCATATATCCCTCACACACCTTTACAAGTTTTCCAATTTCATCGTGTCTTTGCTTTAAAAGCACATCAATGTTTGACCAGTTCTTATCAATATCTCTTTTCAATCTTATGAGATTGTTGTAAATTCCTATGAAATATCCGATAATTCCAATAAGTAAAAGTACAAAAAAGGCAATTACAACCATTCCCATTTTTCCCTCCTTTTAAAGTCTGAAGCTCCTTATTATTTCTGGAAGAGTTGAAATCACAATACCAAGGCAGAAAAGAAAAAGTAAACCTCCACCAAAAATATAAAAAATTGCTTTATTTCTGAATTTTTCAATCAGGTCTTTTTCACTCTGAGTTGAAATTATAAAAGTGGGGTCATTTTCTCCTTTACCTATCACAACATTTTTAAGATGAGGAGACACCATTTTATCTTCTTCCTTTTTGAATTTCCTTCTCAATTCTTCCCTTACTTCCTCCCTTATTTTTTCCTTCACCTTTTCAAACTCATCTTTATCTATCCACATATCCTTATTTAAATCAAGTTTTATCTTTTCTTCTGGATTTTTCATTATCTCAGCCATTTTTCTTTCAACTTCTCTTTCTTCAATATCATATATCGTTTCTGTCTTTTTTGCTGTTCCCAGAACATAGATTTTTTCATTTTCAATTATAAAAAATTCCTTCTTTCTTATATTTCCCTCCATTTTTGTATATTTTGCAACAAGATTGGTTTCTGCATCTTTCGGGTCAACCAGAACACATCCAGTTTCATCTTTAAGATAAAAAGGTATATCACTTTTCACATCAAGGATTTTTATCCACTTGTAATTTCCTCTTGAATCTCTCACCAACTCTTCTTCAATATATCTGTAATAAACACAGGGAATTTTGGAAAGTGGTGCTTTCAGTATTCTCTTTCCAATAGCATTTCCCTTTATTTCCACAAGTCCCATTGGGATGGCTCTTATGGTTGATGTAGGTATGTTCTGAATTAATCTCTTTTTCCATAAAATTTTAAATCCTTTGAAAAAGAAATAAATCCCTACGAAAAGTCCAAAAACTGCATAAACAAAATATCTTGAAAAGAAATCTTTCATTGCCTTTCCTCATTATACATCACCGAGAGAGACAAGTAAAACTTTTCCAAGAAACTTATTTGGAGTGTGGTCTTATTTTAGAGTGGAGAGGATATTAGAAATTTTTATTTTTGCTCCACACACATATTTATCAGCAGCTCCATAATAAATAATTAGTTCATCTCCTTTTACTAAATGACCATTTGTGAAGACAACATTTCCAAAAAATCCTTCTTTTTCGTATTCTTCTCTTGGTTCCATAAAAGGTTCAGAACATCTTGATATTACCTTTTCTGGATTTTCATAATCAAGAAGCATTGCTCCCACACAGTATTTACTTGTATAATCTGCACCATGATAAATAACAAGCCATCCTTTATCGGTCTTAATTGGGACACCGCAGGCTCCTATCCTTTCATTATCCCACATATTTTCTCTTGTCCTTATCAAAACAGAATGATTTCCCCAGTGGATTAAATCAGGAGAGGAAGAAATCCAGATGAAATTGCCACCCAGCATTATCCCGCTTGGTCTGTGAAGTGCATAATATTTTCCATTTATTTTCTCAGGGAAGAGTACACAGTCTTTATTATGTGGTGGAAACATAACAGGATATCTCTTAAAATTTTTCCAGTCCATTGTTGAAATAAATCCTACACAGACACCATTTTCAGAAACAGCAGTATATGTCAGGTAATATTCATCAAAAATTCTGGTTATTCTGCAATCTTCCACTCCAAAGGTTTCATAAGTTGTCCATCCCTTTATTGTTGGTTTCTCATCTATTTTAAAGTTAATCCCATCTTCACTCCAGGCAAGACGTAAATGGGAAAGAGTTGTTAAATATCCTTTATTTCCGTATCTGAATTTTCTGGGGTCATCATAATCCAGAAGAGGGTCTTTATAAGAAAATTCAAGGAATTCTATTTCGTGGTGAAATGGATTCATAACAGGAATTGTTAGATAATCTTTTTTCTGGGGAGGTCTTTCTGCCACTCTGCATAAAAGTCCAACAAATCCCTTATATTCAAAAACTCCTGGATTAAAAACACATTCAACAATTAAATCTTCTCTGCTGGGCTTTACATCTTCTGGTTTTATAAGTGGATTTTCAGAAAATCTGTTTACTATATCCATCTTTCTCCTTTTTCCATAAATTTTACTTTTTTCTCTTTATGCCTGCAACTCAACAGCAAAACTGCTAAATCCCTTGTCTATCAACACTTCCAGATGTGGAGGTTTAGCCTCGGGTTGACAGGTGGTAATTCAAAAATTTATTATGAGAAGGATGGAACCGTTTGTTATAATTCTGGTTTTTATTTCGGCCTGTATGCATGCTGGCTGGAATTTGTTTGCCAAAAGAAGTAAGAATGAATTGATTTTTTTCTCACAGATGCTTCTGATTATTTCTATTGGTGGTTTTTTCCCGGCAATTTTAAGTGAAATTTTAACTCATTCACTTACTCTTAAAGCATGGAGATGTGTTATTGGTTCCGGCTTTTTTTGTGGGATATACTTTTATTCTCTTGCACGGGCTTATAATTCTTCAGATTTTACAGTTGTTTATCCTGTTGCCCGCTCTTTACCCATACTTTTTATTGCAATTGGAGATATTCTTAGGGGGAGAATTTTATCGGGTAATGGCTGGCTCGGAATATCTCTTGTGGTTGCAGGGTGTATCTTTACTCCTCTTAAATCACTGAAAGATTTTTCTTTATCCCATTATTTGAATCGTACAAGTGCCTGGTTGATTCTTACAGCCTCTGGAACGATTGGGTACACAATCCTTGATAAAATATCTTCAGAAGTGGTGCTTCAGGGACCTGCAACTGCTGCCAGATATGGATATTTTTTCTTTTTTATAACCTGCATTATATATCACATTTTTCTTAAACTTTTCCACAGAAAAATACAGATAAAGAAAACAAAAATAATGAACTGGAAATTACCATCTTTTGCGTCTTTATTTGATTTTGCTTCATACTGGCTTATTCTCTGGGCATATCAATTAACAAAATTTGCAAGTTATGTTGTGGCATTCAGACAAGTTAGTATTCTTATAGGAGTAATTTTTGCATTTTCTTTTTATAAAGAAGAAGGATTTTTAATTCGTACTGCAGGTGCTTTTTTACTCACCACAGGGCTTTTAATAATTGCGTTGCTCACATAAGAAGTTAAAAATCGCCAAATTCCTTGTCTCTCAATGCTTCCAGATGCGGAGGTTTAGCCTCGGGTTGACTGGATGGGCTGATACGTGTTAATATGAAAGTATGAAAGAAATTACAATGAAGGATATTGCAAGGGAAGCAGGAGTTTCCTATACTGCAGTTTCTCTTACTTTAAGTGGAAAAGGGGATGAGTACAGAATAAAAAAAGAGACACAGAAAAAAATTCTTAAAATTGCAGAGAAACTTGGATATTCCAGAAACATATTTGCCTCTTACTTGAAGAAAAAAAGAAGTGATTTTGTCGGAATAGTTGGTTCCTCTTATAGAATGCCTGTAAGACATTACAGACAGAATTTGATTGCTGAAAAACTCAAAAAAGCAGGATACAACATAATCATTCAGGATTTTCACTGGAGAATAGGAGACCCTGTTTCAATCATTAAAGAAATTCTGGAATTGAGAGTTTGTGGTCTTATTGTTTCTGACCCTGATTTTCCTTCTGTTGTGGAGTATTTGAAAGTTTTGAAAAAGAGAGGGATTGTAATTGTTCTGGTTGACGGACCTGTAATTGATGGTTTTGACCAAGTGAGAGTAAGCAGAGAAAAGATGACGTATCTGGGCATAAAACATCTTTTTGATTGTGGATATAAGAATATTTATTTTACACTTCCTCAAATTTCCCGAAAAACTTACTGGGCTGTAAAGGAAAGATATGAGGGATTTAAAAAAATAATGAAGGAAAAGTTGAGAAAAGAGAAAAAATTAGAAGAATATTTGATATGGCATGATGGTGATTGTAGAAATTCCTATGAAATTGGTTACAAAATAGGAAACAGTCTTAAGAAAAGAAAAAATGTTGGAATTATGGGTTTAAATGATCAGGTTGCAATTGGATTGATGAAGAGATTAGTTGAAAAAGGAGTGAAAATTCCGGAAGAGGCTGGAATTGTGGGTTCAGAAAATTTACCTGAAAGTGAATTTTCTTATGTTTCCCTGACAACAATAAATTTTCAAATTGAAAAACTCGCTTCAAAAACTGTTGATATATTTCTGAAAAGGATTGGTGGAGAGAAAGGTAAGGAATTTTTAATAGAAATTGAACCAGAATTAATTGTGAGAGAATCTACAAGAAGGA
>JAGHCG010000076.1 GCA_021160565.1 bacterium
TATAGGCTCTGTGACTAATACAGCATCTCCTGTTCCTTTTGGCTCTTTTTGTTCTGCATATATTACATCTTCGTTTTTCAATTGTTCAAAAACTTCTTCTTTCTTATATCCAACAACGACCACTATCTTTTCAGGAGGGATTTTTTTTACTGTATCCATTAAATAGAGAAGCATTGGTTTTCCAAGAAGTTTTTTTACAACTTTTTGTGTTTCACCACCAAGTCTTTTTCCTTCGCCTGCAGCAAGAATTATTACACATATTTCTTTTTCCACTTTTTCCTTTCAATTATCAAATTTAAAAAAACTTCTTTTTCTGCCCGGCGAGGATTCGAACCTCGACCCTCGGCTCCAAAGGCCGGTGTGCTACCATTACACAACCGGGCAATTTTCAATTAAATTATTTTTCTTCCTTCTTTTCTCCAGATTCTGCTGCTTTTTTAACTTTTTCATATTCCTCAAGAACTTTCTTCTGGATATATTCTCTAAATTCTGTCTTTATAGGATGAGCAAGGTCTCTATGCTGTTGTGATGGAGAAAGTCTCTGGTCTCTGATAGGGTTTAATGCTGCACCACAGGAACCACAAAACTTGTGAGTAATGGGATTTTTAAAACCGCATCTGGGACAGGTTCTCTGCATCTTCTTACTGGGCATTGCCACAAAAAGTCCCTTTTTCCCCTCTATTATTCTCATATCTCTCACCACAAACTGATTATCAAAAGTCACAGATGCATATGCACGTAATCTGCTGTTCGGCCTTGCCACAAGAGAAATTCTTGTTTCAGTAATTTCCATTCTCTCCTCCTTTTACTCCGAAGAAAATAAACTCCTCACGCAAAAAACTTTCCATTCTTTAAGAAAAGGTAAATTGCGGACTTTCTCCACCTCTTCTTCTGAATATAAAATGGAAAAAAGAGTTCCTCCACTACCTGAGAGGAAAAACTTTCTTCCTGTAATTTTCTCTATCTCTTCTCTCACCTCCTTTATTTCTTTTTTAAGTTTAAAACATGATTTTTCCAATCTATTCATCATAATATCTTCCATCTCTTTTATATTATTTTTCTCCATTGCAGCAAGTAGAATTTTAATTTTTTTCTTCCCTTCTGTCAAATCACCATATTCTTTCTCCCTGTCCAGTTCCCTGTAAATTTCTTCTGTCTTTACCTGAAACGGTGGTATTAAAAGTAAGTATTTAAACATAGTTTTGCAATTTACATCCCTGACAATTTCTCCATATCCTTCAATTATACCCCTCCTTCCCAAAATGAAAAAGGGCACATCAGAGCCAACTTTTTTCCCTATTTCAAGAAGTTTTTTATTGTTAAAATTAATTCTCCACAATTTATTCAACCCTTTCAAAACACTTGCTGCATCTGAACTCCCCCCACCCAGACCACTTCCAGGGGGTATTTTCTTTCTCACTTTAATTTTCACTTTCTTCTTGCAATCTGTAATTTCCCGAATTAATCTGACAGTCTTTCTAACAGTATTATCCTCTGGAATTTCCCACTCAGAAAGAAACTCAATCTCATCTTTGTCTGAGGGAAGAAGTTCGATTTCATCTTGAAGATTTATCATTTCAAGAAGAGAGATTATCTTATGGTAGGAATTGATTTTTTCCCCAACTTCAAGAAAAAGATTAATCTTTGCTGGTGCAATTACCCTCATCCTTTTCTTTACCTTCAGAGTTTCCTTTTACACTTCTTGCTACTTTAACCACTGCCGGTCTTATTATTCTATCATGCAGCATATATCCTGGCCTTTCTTCCTCAATAATTTCTCCATCTTCATATTCAGAAGTCTCCACCATTTCAGAAGCCTCATGATATTTCGGGTCAAACTTTTTCCCCTCTGTTTCTATTCTTTTTACTCCAATACTATCAAGCAATTTGGTGAATTCTTTTTTTAAAAGTTCCACTCCCTGATGAATAACTTCAGGAGAAGTATTTTTCTCCATTTGTTTTAAAACTGTTTCAAAAATATCGTCAAAGGGAATTAACTGCATTACAAGTGTTTCTGTTCCGTATTTAAAAATATCCTGCTTTTCTTTCTCTGTTCTTTTTCTGTAATTATCAAATTCAGCAGCAAGACGTAAATATCTATCCTTTAACTCTCCAAGTTGATTTTCCAACTCTTTTATTTTCTGGGCAAGAATCTTCTCATTTCTGGCTTTTTCTCTAAGTTTTTCTAAATCTTCTTTTTTAACATGATAAATTTCTTTTTCTTTTTTCATTTTATGAATCCTATCCTCCATGGTGGCCAGTAAATAAAAAGTGCCTTTCCAATAAGATATTTTTTGGGAACAAATCCCCAGTATCTGCTATCTTTACTATTAAAACTGTTATCTCCAAGCACATAATAACAATTTTCAGGAACTTCCACTTCTTTTTCACCACCGAATTCTCCCTCGCTATAATAATATCTGCAACTTATTCTCGGGTCTTTAACTTCCCTTCCGTTTATATATATTTTACCTTCTTTTATCCTCACCCTTTCACCCGGAAGTGCTATTAATCTCTTTACAAAATCTCTTTTTGGATTGTCTGGAAATTTAAAAATTATAACTTCTCCCCTTCTTGGCGGTCTTATTCTATAAATAAAATTATTTGAAATTAATCTATCCCCTACCTGTAAAGTGGGAACCATTGAAGTGGTTGGAATTCTGAAATTTCCAATAAAAAAAGTTCTTATTATATAAATCGCCACTCCTATATATATCAACGTCTTTATCCCACTTACTATTTTTTTTCTATTAAATTTCTTCTCCATTTTTTCCCAAATTTTTAATTTTACCTTTCTCTCTTTTTTCTATCAAGTAATGAAAAATAAGTTTCTTCAAAAGATTTAATCATTTTCTCCATGGTAAATTCTTTCTTTATCTTTGTTTTTGCTTTTTCTCCCATTTCCTTTCTTAATTTCTCATCTGAAAGCAATTTTTAATCTTTCTGGCAAGTTCATTATAATTACATGGCTCCACCACAAATCCTTCCTCTCCATCTTTTATAATATAGGGAACATCTCCAACACCAAATGCTACAGGTACCACTCCCATACTCATCGCTTCAAGTAAACTTACTGGACATCCCTCCCATAAAGAAGTGAGAACAAAAACATCAAATTCTCTTACATATTTCATGGGTTCTGGAACAAATCCTGTAAATATGAAATTTTTTTCAATACCTGCTTTTTTTATTTCTTCCATCAAGAAATTTTTAAGTTCTCCTTCTCCAATTACTACAAATTTTACTTCTGGGAAATCTTTTAAAATTTCTATTGCTGCTTTTATCAGATAAATATGTCCCTTTACTTTTCTCAAATTTCCAACCGTACCCACCACAAGATTTTTCTTCTCTTTTCTGGAAGGGAGAGAAGGAATTTCTATACCATTTGGAATTACTTTTATTTTTTCAGGTGAAATCTTTCCTTTTTCAATCAGCACTTTTTTCCCTGCAAATGAATTGGAAATTATAAGGTCTGTCCACCCTGCTGTAATTCTATCAATCATCCAGTGATACCATTTTCTCCATTTATCCTCACTTCTCTGAGAAGAAATAACAATTTTTATCCCTGCCAGTTTCCCAGTAATTCTTCCAGTTATATTTCCTGCAAAAAGGAAAGAATGAAGAATATCAGGCTTTTCTTTTTTCAAAAGTTTGAGAAGGTTAAAAAAAGAAAAAAGATTTTTTTTCAGATTAAAAACATAAAGTTTTATTTTCCTTTTTCTCAATTCTTCTGTAAACTTTCCTTCTCCTTTAATTCCTATTACAGAAACCTGAAACTTTTGCTTATCTAAATTTTCTATCAGAGAAAATAACATTTTCTCAGTTCCACCAATTTCTGAACTTCCTATTAAGTAAAATATTCTAATTTTTCTATCTTCCATAATAA
>JAGHCG010000146.1 GCA_021160565.1 bacterium
ATATTTCTAAAATTACTTTCTCCTGGATTTATATCTATCAATTTTGCTCCCCTCCTCTTTGCAATAAATGGTAAATCTGCTGCTGGGGAAACAACACCACTTGTTCCAATAGTTAAAACCAGGTCACATTTTTCCATTTCTTCTTCTGCTTTTCTGTATTCTCTTTCTGGTAAGAGTTCTCCAAAAAATACTATTGATGGTCTTAAATGCCCACCACACTCACATCTTGTAAATTCATAATATTTTTTTATTAAATTTTTCCTTCCCTTTGTTTTCTTCAAAGTTTCCAGAAATTCCATTATTTCACTTTCTCCAAAAATTTCCTCCTTTCCACATTTTTTACAGAACCATCTAAAAAAATTTCCATGAAGTTCAATCACATTTTTACTTCCTGCTTTCTGGTGTAAATTGTCAATATTCTGAGTGATAACTGCTTTCAAATTTCCATTTTTTTCAAGGTCTGAGAGGAAAAAATGCATTCTGTTCGGTTTTGCCTGACAGATTGTTTTCCCAAATTCATATGCAAAATTCACAACTTTTGAAGGAGAGAAGAGAAAAACTTTTGTAAGTCCGGATAAAGTTCCATAAATTTCAGGATTATATTTTTCCCACAATCCACCTTTTCCTCTGAATGTTGGTATTCCACTTTCAACTGAAATTCCTGCTCCTGTAAGAGATACTATGTATTTTGAAGAGTTGATTAAGTCAAGTGCTTCTTTTTCTTTTCCCATTTCAAATGTTAATATACAATATTTTTAAAATGAAAAAAAATGTAAAAATTGGATGTTGTGGTTTTCCTGTTTCACGAAAAAAATATTATGAAAAATTTAAAGTTGTTGAAATTCAGAAAACATTTTACCAAATTCCTGAAGAAAACACCTTATGGAAGTGGAGAGAGGAAGCACCTGAAGATTTTGAATTTACTCTGAAGGTATTCCAATTAATTACACATCCACCTTCCAGTCCAACTTACAGAAAACTGAAAATGAAAATAGAGGAAAAGAAAATTGAAAATTATGGTTTTTTCAAACCTACAGATGAGGTTTTTAAAGCATGGGAATTGACAGAAAAGGCTGCCAGAATACTTAAATCAAAAATTTTAATTTTTCAATGTCCAGCGAGTTTCAAACAAAATGATTTGAACATAAAAAATATGGAGAAGTTCTTTAATTCAATAAAAAGAAACAATTTTATATTTGGATGGGAACCCAGAGGAAAATGGGATGAAAAAATAGTGGAAGAAATATGTAAAAATTTAAATCTTGTTCATGTGGTTGACCCTTTCAAAAATGAAAGTGTATATGGAGTTTTAAAATACTGGAGATTACACGGAATAGGCTCTTACAGATATAAATTTGGGGAGAAGGACTTTCTTTTTTTAAGGGAAAAAATTGAAAAAGAAAATAGGAATGAAATTTATGTGATGTTCAACAATATTTATATGAAAGAAGATGCTTCTGCATTCAAAAAAATTATTGAGGAAAAATGAAAATCTATACACTTGGCACTTCCAATCGTACAATAGAAGATTTCATTGAAATTTTAAAGGAATATGGAATAACAACAGTGATTGATGTGAGAAGATTTCCAACTTCAAAGTTTCCTCATTTCAAAAAAGAAAATTTCCAGAAACATCTGAAAAAGAATAAAATCAGTTATATATATCTTGGGAATGAACTTGGCGGATACAGAAAAAATGGATATGAAAAATATATGGAAACAGAGGAGTTTAAGAAGGGATTGAAGAAAATAATTGAGGTATCTGAGAAGAGGAATGTTGCAATTGTATGCTGTGAAAAATTTTTCTGGAAGTGCCACAGAAGATTTATTGCTGAAGAGTTGAAAAAAGAAGGGAAGAGGATTGTTCATATAATTGAAAAAAACAGGATAGCCGAGTGACTCCTGGAGAAAGATTTATCCTAATTTAATTTATAATTCTATCTGTACAGTTCATTGAAAACTTTTCCACATTCACAAACAAGTTCTCTAATATAATCTTCTGCTTTTGCTGTATTTCTTTTTTCCATATATTCAGTTAAAACATTCATTTCCATCTTCTCTGCAACTATTTCACATGCCTCCCATGATAGAATACTTCTTATAACTCTTTCAATTGCCTGCTCTTCATTATCATAAGGCCTTGGTTGCATATCATGTCCCTTCCATCTTTTATATCCTGCTTCCTGTATCAACTTTGCTATGGTTATATTCATTCCATTAATTCTTGCTCCATGGTCAATATCAAATTTTCCAGGTCCACCGAGAATTATTCCATCATTATATCCCTGACTGTTAATATGCATGTGAACAATTGTATCATTGAGAATTTCTTCCACTGTATCGTAAATATGATCAAGTCCTATCATTTCAGAATGTCCAAATTCCTTATTTACTCCTTTCTTTTCTCTTTTAATTCCATATTTTTCTTCAAGGTATCTCCAGAATAATATTGCACTTGAAACTGTTGGAAGAAGCATTGCAGGGTGTCCTTCATTTGGTTTTGGCTCAATTGCTATGAAAAGTTCTCCTCCTCTTTTCTCTTCATATTTACAGAGATTTGCAATACTTTCGGCAAGATTTTCATACATTTTTTTGATCAGTGGAGTAGCAATATCGTATCCCCATGAACCATTCCATAAGACAAAAGTTGGAGTAACTTCATTATTCCAGACATCTTTCATTTCATATCCTATGTCTACAGTTCTTATTCCAAACTCATCTGCTTCTTTTCTCTCCTCAGAATCAAGAGAAGCAATTCCACCATAAGCCCAGTGAGAGTGTGCACCAGGTGTAATTAAAGCAAGATAAATATTGTTTTCTTTTAAAGCCGATACTACTTCTTTAACATTATTTTCATTTATTTCTGTATCGTAATGAACTTCAATTCCAAGAATGATATTTTCTGGTAATCTGGGTTTTATTTTTTCTGCAACAAGTTTTACAAAATCTGCTGTGGTAAATTTCTCACTATTCCAGGAAGGTCTTATATCAGAAGGAACAAATCCACCTTTTCCAGGATTGAATGTCCATCTGCAAACTGAATGTAATGATTTTGTTTTTCGCATAAACACCCCCTTTTTCAATAAATATTTTTCTTTTTAAAAATTATTTCTTTTCTTCTTCGCACATTTTATTTCATTTTTTCTTCCTTGCCAAATTTCAATTTAAGTTTCTAATCAATCCCATTCTAACCTACGCGGTTAGAAGAATGGGGTATTGTGTCTCAATTCGGAGCGTTGACATCAGGAAGAGCAGGAATTATAATAAATTTGAAAATGGGGGATTAGCTCAGCTGGGAGAGCACCAGGCTGGCAGTCTGGGGGTCAAGGGTTCGAATCCCTTATCCTCCACTTCTCTTTTTATTTAAGACTTGCGGTTCAGCATGAGAGTATCCATTCTTCTGAAAAGTTTTAATCTGAAAATTTAGTAAAATTTGTACCCTATTTAATTTTAAATCTATGTCTTAGAGTTTTAGAAATTGGTGGAGGGAAAGAAGAAATTGCTCTTTCAAG
>JAGHCG010000122.1 GCA_021160565.1 bacterium
CTTCAAGTGCAACCTGTGTTCTTCATCATAACTGTATTCCTGTTTTTGTTGATATAGATTATGAGACTATGAATATTGATGTGAATAAAATAGAAGATGCAATAACAGAAAAAACAAAAGCAATTCTTGTAGTTCACCTTCATGGTCTCCCTGTGGATATGGATAGGGTAAAAGAAATTGCCCAGAAATATAATTTGAAAATAATTGAAGATGCCTGTCAGGCGCATGGTGCAAAATTTAAAGGAAAGAAGGTTGGTACTTTTGGAGATTGTGCTGCTTTCAGTTTCAACCAAAATAAATGTTTATGTTCAGGAGAAGGTGGAATGTTTGTAACTAATGATGAGGAAATTTATGAAAGAGCAAAAATGTTATGGTCATTTGGAGAAACAAGAAGACCGGTTGAGGAAAGAGATTATCACGCCTATGCTCTTGGCTGGATGTACAGAAACAATGATTTAACCGCTGCCTTTGGGAGGGCACAACTTACAAAACTTGATTATTACATTGAAGTACAGAGAGAAAATGCTTCTGTTCTTCTTGAAAAATTGAAAGATATAAAAGGACTTTTACTTCCTGTTGAACCAGAAGGATTCACACATAACTGGTATAACTTCACCGTTCATATAGATGGAGAAGCGCTTGGATACAGAGGAAATCCATCTATTCTGAGAGATACCATTATGAAAGCACTTCAGGCAGAGGGAGTTCCTGTTTCAATATGGCAGAGATTTATTTTACCAAGAATGACTGTTTTTCAGGCAAAGAACGCTTATGGAAAAGGATGTCCATGGAAATGCTCCCATTCAAGAGAAGTTTCTTACAATCCAGAGGATTACCCGATTGCACAGAAACACTGCGATACACATTTTGGTATGACAACTCCTTTAAGGGCTCCAAATGATAGAAAGGTTGCTGAACTTGTCGCAGAAAGTTTTATAAAAGTATTTGAAAACATTGATGAAATTAAAACCATCTTGAACCAAGAAGATTGGGATTGAAATTCCTGTCTTCTTTGTATTTTGACTTTTTGAGTTTACCTTTTTCCAGAATTTTTCCATCTTCATTTTCAATACACCATTCTATAAGAGTTTCTCTCATTTTTTTCAATAATCCCTTATATTTTCCTGTTTGCACAAGATTTTTCAGTTCGTAAGGGTCTTCTTCAAGATTATAAAGTTCCTCTATTCCTTCAACTTCATTGTAAATATATTTCCATTCTCCTTTCCTCACCATATAGGACTGGTCAGGACTTTCTCCTGTCTGAGAGACAATAAATTCTCGTCCTTTTCCATCAATAAAATTCATCAGGTTTTCTCCATCAACAGGATATTCCAGTGGTGTTCCTGTAAAGTAAGAAAGTGTGGGTAGAATATCGTGAAGGCCAGCAAAATTTTTAACTTTTTTATTTTTAAACTTTTTTTGAGGTACATATAAAAGAAGTGGAATTCTCACTGAACCTTCAAGAAAACAACTTTTAAAAAATATTCCAAAATCCCCAAGTAAATCTCCATGGTCAGAAGTAAATATAATAATTGTTTTTTCAAAAATCCCTTTTTCTTTCAAAAATTTTATAACCTTTCCTATCATTTCATCCTGTAAAGAAACCAGCGCATGGTAATGTGCTTTTGCTACTTTAACTGTTGCTGGAGAAATTTTATCCCATCCATATTTAAAATGTCTGTCGTAAAGATATGGATTTTTATATTTGAGTAATTCAAGATTTCCTACTGGTTCCGGGATTTCTTTTGGATTATATAATCTGTTATATGGAAAAGGTGGGTCATAAGGCGAATGAGGTTTTGGAAAAGACATCCAGATGAAAAAAGGTTTGTTTCTGTTTATTTTTATGTGTTTTTCAATCACTTTTTTTGTCCTTTCTGCAACCCATACATCAACATAATGTTTTTTGGGAAGAGGTGAAACAACCGGGTGAACATCATTATTTCCTGTTCCATGTGCTCTGTCAAATCCAACCCATCCTACCTTTTTCAGGTAATCATGATAATCTTCCAACCCTTCCTTTTTGCCCTCTGGATCAAATAAATTCAAAATTCTTCCTTCTTCTGTCAACTCAGCATACTCAAATCCATGAAGTAATCTTGGTTTATCTGGTGGTGAATATGGAACATAATGAAGTTTTCCAATCGCATAAGTTGAATATCCATACCTTTTGAAATGCTCTGCTATTTTATTCTGTCCATCTTTTATCTTTCCGCTGTTTGATTTCCTCCCTGTTGCTTTATGAGAGTAATTTCCTGTTGTTATGGACGCTCTTGCAGGAACACAGATTGGATTTGTTGTATACGCATTTTCAAAAATAACTCCTTCCTTTGCAAGTTTTTCAAGATTTGGAGTTTTCACAAACTCATTTCCATAAGGAGAAATTGCATCAAATCTCAACTGGTCTGCTGTAATAAGTAGAACGTTATACTTTACTTTCTTTTCCATAATTTATACAGAAGATTACATGTTTTATCTACAATTTTATAACCGGCAAAAGGTTCAAGCCGTGTCCAGTAAATTGTTTCTCCAGAATATCCTCCTCCAAGATAACCATAAATTGTGGGACAGTATCCACTCCATCCATTTGTAAGTTGAGATATTATTGTAATTGGGAAAGGACTTCTTCTCTTTATATCGAGCCCAAATTGACAGTAGAATTCACATGGATTTGTTGCTATTGCAAGTTCTCCTATTCTTACCACATGCAATGGTAATTTTTCAAAGGGATTATCTTTGAATTCTTCATACAATTTCAAAACACTTTCTTTAAGAACAAAATCCCATCTTCCAGATTTTTCAACACCATCTTCAACAACTTTTCTGGCTTCTTCAATTTCTTCCTCTGATGGAATTCGGACAGAAACTTCAAGTTCTTCAAAAACTGTATCTATCGTAAGATTTTCTTTTCTTTCTGAATTTCCAATAATTCTCATTGTTTCTCCTGCCAGAAGAGTCCCAACTTCTTTCAACCTTCTCTCTTTATCTTCCCTATTCATTCTGTCAGGATGAAGCATATCCCAGGGAGAAGTATCTCCACTTGCTCCCTGAAAATAAAGCACAGGGATTTTTTTCCCAAGAATTTCTCTTATCAATCTTCTTGCTTCACCTGGAAAATCTGCCGAAACAAAAAGAGCATTTTCAACACAGGTAGCATGGCAGGTATTGTTATGAGATACAAAAACAATTTCATTTTTATCCTTTTCTCCAAATAAAACTATATGCTCATCATCTTTCGGTCCTTCAAGCCCTGTAAATTCTTCTCTTTTGCTATCTCCATACATTGTATGAGTCCCATCTTCCCAGCATAATCTCCTGTTATATCCTATGTGTGCCTTCCCCTTTCCATACCCAATTTTTACCTTTTCAGAATTATTTATCGCCTCAACTGAAACTTCAACAAGGGCATTTTTGAGAAATCCCAGATATTCTACATTCAAAGGCATATCCAGTCTCTCTATGGCAACCATTGGACCTGCATGAGTATGAGTACAGCAAATTATTATATTTTCCTCTGGAATATCTGTTTTCTCACCTATCTTTTTAATCACTTCTTTTACATATTCTCTTTTCAAAGCAACAAGGTCACAGGAGATAAAAAGAACTTTTTCTTTTTCATCCGTAAGAAACAAAGCATTTGCTTCAAGGTCATCTCTTATTCTTTCAGCAATTCTCGGATATAACTGTCCTGCAAGATGGTCTCCAACTTTACAATTGATAACTCTGAAACTTCCACCTGCAAAAATTCCCATTTTTTATTTACCCTATTACCCTATAAAGTAAACTTTTTGGCTTTCCTTCACTGTTATCATAAATCCGTTTATCCGTCAAATTTCAAAATTACTTCCATTCAATAAGAACTCCCTTAATTTTTTTATTTCCTTTTATTAACTCCGAATATGTCTTTGAAATTTCTTTTTTAGCAATCCTGTGAGATATTAATTTTTCAATTTTCAAAATACCATCTCTGAGATATTCCATTGAAAGAACCCTGTTTTTAACTTGCCAGAAAGGATAATACGGCACCTTTTCAACAGGACATTTCGGCTGATGAGCACCAATAATGGTGAGTTCTTTTCCCACAATATCATCATGGAGAGCAAAGGATATTAAATCATTTGTATAAGAAGAGAGAACCAACCTCCCCCACCAACCCAGAATTTCTTTTCCAATATTTACAGGAGAGGCCTTACCTGTTGCCTCAATTACCACATCAAGCATTTTCCCATCTGTTATTTCTGAGATGATATCTTTTATGTTTTCTCTATCAGGATTTAAACATAAATCCGCTCCATATTCTTTTGCTATTTCAAGTTTTTCATCATCTATATCAATGGCAATTACAGGTTTTGCTCCACAAATTTTTGCTATCTGCATACATAAAGAACCAACTACTCCCTGCCCCAGAACTCCAACACTTTCACCTAACCTTACATTTGCTCTTTCAACAATATGAAATGCCACACTTCCAAGTATTCCTACTGTTGCAATATCCGGAGATACTCCTTCAGGCACTTTTACAATAAATTGAGGTATTGCTTTTACCTTTACATAAGAAGCATGTGGAGCAAGAGCAAGAATCCTCTCTCCCTCTTCAATTTTCACTTTCTCTCCTTTTCTCTCAACTATTCCAACAAGAGAATAACCCAGACCAATTTCCCTTTTTTCTTTTTCAGCCATTTTTATTGAGGCAATTTCTGTGCCAATACTGACCTGGGACCACTCTGCCTTTATCAATATTTCATCTTCTGCCAGTTTATCAATAATTTCTTCTCTTAAAACAACCTCTTTCCCGTCAAAAATCACCCTTTCACTCCTCACTTCCATTTCCCCTTCCTCCTATGGTGTAAGAAAGACAAAGATAGACACTTTCTCCACTTTCACATTTCTTTATTTCCTTTTTAAATTCCAGTTTTATGTATCTTCCATCATATTCCACAATTGAAGATTTTTCTCCACACCAGAAATTTCCACCAGACAGTCATGTAAACTTAAAAATTAAGGTTTAAAAAGCCATTTACGAAGTATTAATACTCCATCAAAATATTTTGAAACCTCTATATTGAAAGAGCCATTCTCTATCATTATTTTTCCCTTTCTATCCGGATGAAATTTTCTGGTATAAAAACGTCACCTATATTATCCCTCAAGTAATTCTCGGAAATAGATAATGTCGTTTTTAACTTTTAAATCAGGATCTCCATAACTGCCCGGATATTCAAATGTAAAACTTCCTCTATAATTTCTTTCCTTTAACTTTAAAACTATAAACCTGTAATCAATCTCTCCTTCCTTAATTGATGTAAAGAAAAAAGAAAAGTCTCCATTTTCAGGCATATCAACTATTTTCCTTAAATTTTTTGTATGAGAGTGTATTATATATGGAAAGAGCAAATTTAACACATCTTCAACTTTATATTCCTGCTTTCTCAAATAAAGATTTCCATAGTCAAAATTTATTTTTACATATTCAGAGTTTATCATTTTCAGAAGTTTCAAAGTTGATTCAGGAGTATCGTGTATGAGACACCCGTGGATCTCTACAGCGAGATAAATTTTTTCCCTTTCAGCAATTCTGGAAATTTTTTTAAATGTTTGTGCTGCCCTTTCAAAATGAAATTCTTTTGCAATTGCTGAACCATTTTTATCATATTCAATATATTTAGCATCTTTTGAGAGAAGAGTACTTGCTGCCATTGTGTTGATAAGTTCTATATTGAGATGTTTTTTTGCAAAATGGATAATTTCAGCAAACATTTCTATTTCCTTATCTGCATTTTCAAACTCCTCTTCTTTAACTGTTCTAACAGGTCTGTGGAGTATAACGTTTTTCAATTTATATTTTTCCTTCAATTCTTTAAAAAGAAGAATTTCTTCTTCTGCTTTTTCGTATGAGATGCCAATTTCAACTCCATCAAACCCGAATTCAGATGCTTTTTTAAAAAGTGTTTCAACAGGATAATTCTTATAACTATTCTGGTGCAGGTAAATTTCATTCATAATTTTATTACCTCCTTTTTTCTTGCTGATTCAATTATTTTCTCAATTATAAAAATCTGTTTTAAAACCTGTTCCGGTTTAACTGCCTGCTCTTCCCCTTTTCTTAAAACCCCATAAACATTGTCATAAAAACTCCCTGTAAAATCTCCCATTTCTCTTTCATCCCCTTTCAGTCTTGTCTCAAGAATTTCAGGTATAAAGGAAGATGCCTGCCCTGTAGTTCGTGAATTTTTCCTCACAAGGTCATATTTATTATACACATTTTCCTGCCAGATACTTCCCTTATCTCCAGCAGCATACCAGTAAAAATGAGGACTTTTTTTATTGTCATCAGGAAGTTGAGAAATGCTGACAACAACACCACTTTTAAATCTTATTACTGAATAAACAAAACCAAGGTTTTCCCATCTTTCTTCGGGATTTTCAACCACTCCCATAATCTCCACAGGTGAGTCAAAATCAAGCAAATAAAGAATACAATCAACAAAGTGTGGCATAAATTCATATATGTGCCCTTTATAATCAGGATTTATACTTCTTTTAACTTCTATAAATTTAACCTTCCCCACAACTTTTTTATCTATTGCTTCTTTAAAAAACATAAATCCTAAATTCCACCTCTGATTCTGATAAGGAAAAAGAAAAACATTATTTTTTCTACTTTCCTCAATCATTTTTTCACATTCTTCTGTTGTAATACACATCGGTTTTTCTACAACCACATTTTTACCTGCTTTCATTGTCTTGATAGCAATAGGAAAGTGTGTTGAGTGAGGTCTTGTCGCAATAATAACAAGTTCAATATCTTTCTGCTTTAAAAATTCCTCAATACTATCAAACGTTTTTACCCCAAATCTTTTTTCAACCACTGCTAACTTTTCCCTGTCAATATCACAAAAGGAAACTATTTCAAACTTGTCTTTTCTTTCAAGCAGTAATCTTCCGTGAATATTACATCCAGCAGAGCCAGCCCCAATTATTCCAACTTTTATCTTTCCCATTTTTCACCTCTCATTTAAATTCCTGTATTTATAGAAAGAAGAAAGGAGTGCCTCAATGTTTTCAAAAGGAACATCTGGATAAATACCACATCCATAAATTAACCCACCTTCACTGAAACCAAAAAGTTCGAAAACCTTCTTTATATAATCTTCTATTTCTTCAACTGTACCATAAGGAAGAAGTCTCTGCCTGTCAATATCTGTATATATGCACATTTTTTCCCCGATTGCACTTCTCAGTTCTTCCATGTTCATACAGGAAAATTGAGGATTTATAACATTCAGACCAATCTCAATAAAGTCCTGTAAAATTTCCATTATCATTCCATCTGAATGAAACCAAGACAAAGCACCTGCCTCTTTTACTATTTCAAACATTTTTTTATATCTCGGTTTGAAAATTTTTCTCCAGGAGTTAGGACTTATCAAGAGTTGTTTCTGTCCCCCCCAGTCATCTGCAAAACCAATAACTTCAGCTCCTATTTCAAGACCTGTTTCAATTGAAGGTATTAAATACTCATTAACAATTCTATCAGCCAGAATATAAACTTCTTCTTTATCAAGAGCAATATCAATAAGTAAATTTTCAACCCCTCTCAACCATTGCATCCTTTCAAAAAGTGTCCCTCCACTATACCAGCCGATATATTTTTCTTTTATCTTTTTCATTTCTTCTTTCTTTTTTTGATTTCCTCCTTGCTTAAAACAGGGGAAGGTATTTTATAATCTTTGAGTTTGACCCAGTCATCAAGCGGACTTTCTTTTACTTCACCTCCAAGCCCTTCTTCAAGGAAAACCCATTTACATCCCCATTCATCAACAGTTTCTTTATAATAACTCCCGTCTGGCCTGTAGTGTTTCTGATCTCTCTCTGGAATTTTGATTTCATTGACGTCAAAGAAATCGGTTGGGTATTTTCTACAAAGGTTTATTATTTTTTCCCTATATTTTAGGAGAACCGCACCTGTGAAATGATATCCTACAGGAACTTTATC
>JAGHCG010000214.1 GCA_021160565.1 bacterium
GAAACATTAAAAATTGCAAATCCATCCGAAAACTTATAAATATCTTCATTCCAGAACCCAATATACCCTTTAACTTTACTATTGTCTATTATCATTCTTCCTTTTTTCCAGTCGTACTTTATTTCTTCTTTTCCTTCTTTTCCTTTTTTAATTTTCAATGGTTCTTTCTGATTTAAATTAAATTTAATTTTTGCTCCGGTTTTAAAAGCATTTTCTTTTGTTGAAATTCCTCTGAAGTAATTATAATTAAATATGCCATCCTTCCCTATTTCATAAATTGCAGGCTTTTTTGCTGGAGAGATTAAAAATTTTTTAAAAATATGTCCTGCAAGAGAAAGTGAAGAACACATAACAGGGTCAGAAGCATGAGTTATTCCTCCATCAGCCCACCTTTCTGTCATGTAAGGTAAAGGAGAAATTAAATACTGTTCATCAGGTATAAAATTTCTTCCAGGTGCTTCAAGTTCATTCCAGTAATGCCAGAAAATTCCATCCCAGTCCTGAAAAGAAGCAAGAGAAATAATTCTGAACGGGTCTTCACTTCTATAAGGATTTGGTCTGCTTGTATTTATTTCATAAATCAGGTTTGGCTTTCCATAAAGAGTGGTGCTATCAATTATATATAAAGCAGGTGGGATTGTTAAAGAACTTGTTAACTTCCAGTAATAAATACCGAAAGAATTTGCATCTCCAATTGAGTTTGAATAAAGCCAGACATTGTTTAATCTGAAGAGAGTATCATAAATAAAAGGTATTATATTTACACCTATTCCTTCTGGGGCTAAACTTCTACAATAATTTTCAAATCTTTTATTAAAATCTATTATCATATTGCATAGAAATTCAAGAAAATCACTTCCTCTTTTTTCAGGATATTTATTTCTTTCAGGAAAAATTGGTGCAAGTTTTATATTTTTTCTTTCAAGATTTTCTCCCTTATCAAGTTTTCCCCATGCTTTTGTGAGATTTTCATTATTTTTGTATTTTTCTATTAAATACTCATTCCATCTTTTCTGTAACTTCTTCTTAAAATATAACGGCCACTTGTCAAATCCTCTTTCCAAAACCCATTTTAAAAAACCATTTTCATTCTGAATTTCAAAAACAGCTATTGCCTCTTCTTCTGCATATTTTTTCCCGGTGTAAGGATTTTTATGGAGAAGAAAATTTTTCGCATTTTGAAAGTATAATTTTCCAATTCTTTCATCAAAATATAAAAAGTATCTCAAAAGAAAAAATTTATTTTTGTTAATTATTTCTTCAACAGCATTTTTCCATTCATTCCATTCATTTCCTCCAGCAAGAAAAGAATCATCGGAAAGGAAAGATTTCCAGAGTTCTGGGGTAAGTTTAATATAGTGAAGAGAGACGCACCATACAAAAAGCCCTTCTTTTTTCAATTTATAAAAAAATCTGTCGAAACTATCAAGGTCCACAGGTCTATCTTTAAATTTTAATTTTGTGAATTCTCCCTTTTTTATTGATTCTGGATCGTAGGCATTCTGAGGTCCCCAGAGGCGGACTGCATTGAACCCCATTTTTTTAATTCTTTTAACTGTTTCCAGTCTTCTCGAATCATGACGACAGACTCCCCATAATCTTAGTCTTTTCTCTCCATAATAAAGGTGACCATTTTTAACCTTTACATAAACTCCTTCTTGAGGTTTTACATCAAAATCCCATAACTGATATTTAGGATATTCTTTAATCTCAACTTCAAAAATTGCTCTTTCTTTTCTGAAACTACCACTTCCTTCTAAACTGACCATTCTTATTTGATAATCTGACTTTATAGCAAAACCATAGTTGCTTTCCTTTAAAATTTCATTTATTGAAATTTCATGCCATCCTCTTTTTTCTACTCTATATTTCAAGAAGGGCTCTTTTTCAAATTTTACAATACCATCAGCCCATTTTATATTCTCTTTCCAGTCCTCAACTACTCTGTAAAAATATAAATTGGTTGGTTTTTCCATCCATAAAACATAAAATTTAAATTTTCCATTTATTATATCTGATTTCTTCAGAATCAATTCTTTAATCTGTTTATAATTTGGTTTCACATAAGATATAAAGTCTTCATTATCACAGATGAGGATGTTTTTAAAAAAGTTGTCTTTTTGCATAATCTTTTCTGGCTGTTTTTTGGAGATAAAAGTATCTTCCCCAGTAAGTTTGACAAAAACAGAAGAGAAAGAAGAAAAAGTCAGGAAAAAAATAGATAATAAAAAAAATCTGAAATTATTCATCTCTTCCTCCTGTGATAGCAAATATAAATAATGTTGTTGGGCCACTTCCAGAAATAAGTTCTATTCTCTTTATAATCTTTTTCGGGAAAAGGTTTTTCCATTTTAGAATGTATATATACTTTATATCAGTTAACCTTACTTCTTTTAAATTTACTGGCTTGAAAGATTTCACGGCTATTTCATCTATAGCACCATATAAGAAGTCTATAGGGGCGGTTTTATTCTTCCAGTATCTACACCCGATGCTTAAAGGAATTTCAGAGACAATATTAAGTTTTTCAAATTTTATTTTCTTTTTTCCTTTTAATCTTCCGTGTGCGTAAGGAAAAACTTTATCAGTTATAACAGGAAGGTTTTTATTTTTTTCTTCAAAATCCCATTTTGAGATTAAATTTTCATCACAGAATAAAATATTAAAAGTTAAAAAAAACAAATAGATGAGAAATTTCTTCAACGTTTCTCCCCTGTAAACTTTACTC
>JAGHCG010000168.1 GCA_021160565.1 bacterium
ATTATATCGTTTGTCAAACTTTTTGGAATTTTGATGATAATTTCATAATCTTCTGGAAACATAGCAGAATGTCCTCTTATCGTCAAAGGCTCCACTTCTAAATAATCCATGGTTTTCCTTTTTTCTTTTCTCCTGTAAAATTTCTGAATGCAATCCTTCAAAACCATCAAAATTAAATCATGTAATTTTTCAATTCCATCAAAGGATGTTATTCTCAATATGGGCCTGCTTCCATTATTTTCAATTCTCAATCCAGAAGATTCAGCAACAAATATCTTATACTTTTTAGAGAGTATTATTTGCCTGAGCACTTCTTTATCTACGAGCAGATTAAACATTCCCTTGGTGATTTTATAGTTTACAATCTCTGAATAGATTGTATCCCAATCAAGTAATTCAAAATAGTTATCTGGTATGTTCAACGGTTCTTCAATAACGGTATCTGCACTTCCAACTTTTAAACCATGAGCAATTGTAATTTTCGGCCTTAAATCTATCCTGATGCTCCTCAAAATATTCTCATCAAACTCGAGCTTTACAGGATACCCAAGAAAATCAAAATCTTCCTTGATTTTGATTGTATAAATTTTTCCCTCCCATTCCTCTGGTTTATTGAACCTAATTGGAATAATTATCTCTTCATAATCCACTTCTTCCTTCTCTATTGCGGTGAGGAATGCATTTATATAATCTGCATTCAATCCGAAAATGAAAAGAGTTTGCATTACCTTCAATACATAATCTGGATTTTCCTCCCTTTTCAATGAATAGTCTTTTCCCTTCAATCTTACTCCTCTACCAAAAAGTTGAATTATTTGAGGCCCTTCACCTTTTCCCATGTTTATTAAACCCATATTTGAAACACGCCATGAATTCCAACCCTCAACAAATTTTTTCGAGCCAATAAGGATATTTACATGAGAATTACTCTCATTTATTCCGAAGAACAGAGACTCACTGAAATGATCCTCTTTAACTTCAATTTCTGCTTCCTTGATCAATTTCTTTAAAGAGCGCACATCACCGACATTGACAACACCGAAGTATTTTTCTCCTGTGGTGGTTTTGAGCCCTATCTCTCCCTCAGCATTTTTTATCTCGTAGAGTTCCAATTTTCCTTTACCTCCAAAAACCTTTGAATATATGTCTTCAGCAATTTCATCAACAGATAGTTTTCTTATAAATTCAAATTTTCCTTTGAAAATGTCATTTCCTTCGTTATCTATGAGACCAGATTTTCCTTCCAGGATTTTCTTTATGTTCTCTTTTAAATAGTCTTTGTCATTAGCTATCTTATTAAGAAATTGAATTACCCTGACCACATCCGAATTAATTCCTTTTCCAGTGACTTTGCTTCCGACGAAAATCCACAGCGGTTTTTCTATGTTGTATTTCCTTAACTCTTCTTTGTGCTTTTCAAAGATAAACAACTGTTCATAAAAAGATAACAAGCCTGCTGTAAGCAATAAATCTCTCTGAGTCTCTGTATAAGCATCCTCCCTTATGTTATAAACATAGAAATCCTTACCATATCCGTCTGTGTAGAAGTATTTGTAAGAATAATCAAAGATTATCGCTTTAGCATATTCTTCAAGTAAATCTTTATTTTTTCCTATAACCTGTCCAAAGGTTGCTGAATACTCAAATAAAAATCCGTTTTTACCAATCTCCTCTCTTAACTTTTTCCATTTTTGCTCTTCTGATTTTTGGCCTTTATGCCCTTCATCAATGAAAACCAAGTTTTTGCCATCAAAATATGAAATATCAACCGTAACTCCTTCCCCTTTCTTTTCTTCTGTGAGTTTGTAAATGTCTACAATCAAAATCTCTCCATCTTCTGTTTTCAAGTTATCAATATTTCCATCATATAACTTACAGGGTATACCACTTAATCTTAATTCTTCATAATGCTGTTTTGACAATCCTTCGTTTGGAGTTATCAAAATGATGTTGTCCCAGTTATTTTTGGAATACTTTAGAATTTGCCAGTAGTTTATGTGCATGATTAAAGTTTTTCCACTTCCAGTAGCCATCCAGAAAGCAAGTTTTTTCAAATCTTCTTCTGTAAATGGAGAAATTTCTGTTTTATTTTCATTATTGAATTTTTCCAAGAATTCGTTTAACTCCGCTATGAACCTTTCCTTGTCATTGTAATATCTCTCAAGAAAAATTTCTGTAAACAAAACTGCTAAATACTGAAAATATTTTAAATTGAAATCAGGCTGTCTTCTATTTTGCCTTAACTTTTCAACATACTCTCTTATTCCAGAATCGTATCTCAAAAACTCTACTTCCCATTCTGGTTTTAAACCAATCAAAACATCAATAAAATAGCTTCTTCCTGTGGAATCATAACCTTCCTGCGTGTCTTTTAACTTCTCTCTTAGTTCGTCAAACTCAGCAAATCCAAAAAGCTTAAGGAAGTATCCGTTTAATACCAGATGCTTTTCAAGTTTTACTGCCATATTATTCCACCTTCTCAAACATTAATGACTTAAATAAAGGTTCTATGTGCCTAAATCCTTTAACCAACGCTTCTCCATTGATATAAATTTCATCTGGTTCAAACCCTTTTAGTTTGTCTTCGATAACTTCCTTGTCCTTCTCAAAATCAATATCTTTTATGCTTCTCCAAACAATAGCAATTCTTTTTCCTTCCTTCTCTCCAAATACAAAAACATATTTCCTTCCGTTTTCCTGTAAAACTTCATATTTGGTTACATTTAAGCCAAGAAGGTAATTGAATGTCTCAACCAGATCAACATTAACGATTTTCTGCTGATAATTTTCTATGATTTTTAGTTTGTAATTAAATGGGTCTTTCATTTCATCAATGTTAAGGAATGTTTTGCTTTCCTTTGTTTCCCATTCAAGCATGTATTTGACAAAGTAATCTGTTAATTCGTAAAGTGTTTTCTGCGGTTTTTCAAACTCAATGTTTTCCAAAGCATCTTCATATTGTTCTAAGGTGTGGTATTTGAAAAATCCGCCTGCTGTTTTGGGATTGTATTTCTCCTTAACATCTTTTTCTTTTGATATGCCTGATTTATCATAAAATAAAACTTTTTTCATTCTCGGCAAAACCACTGTCCAGAAATGTTCTCCCATCTCTATACCTATCCATCTTCTTCTTAATTTGTGGGCTACTGCTGTTGTTGTTCCTGAGC
>JAGHCG010000134.1 GCA_021160565.1 bacterium
GAGCAAGAAATACAAAATTACATTTTTTTTCAATTTCATCCCAGTCAACTTCATTTTTACATTTAAGAGAAAATATACCTTTTAATTTTGGAATAATTTCTTCTATTTCTGGATTTCCTTCATCTGGAGCGACAAATCCAAGAGTAATTTCAACTTCAGGATGGTTAACAAGGATTTCAACAAGTTTCTGTCCAGCATAACCACTTATCCCGAATATCCCTACTTTCAAATTTTTCATGTTGTAAGTTTGTAAATTATAATTATTTCTCTTAAAACTTCAAATTCTTTTGTTGTGTTTAATTCTTTAATCAACTTACTAAATTTCTCAATATTCGCATTTACAATATCGTGAAACTTATCTCCTTCTTTTGGTAAATTATAATCCTCTACATTTATTTTATTTCTTTCAGCAACTTTTAATATCCACTCTTCCAGACGGGGTGATAAAATTACTAATTTGTTTCCTTTTTTATCACCTAACAATTCTATTCCATACTCTTCTTTTATTTTTTCAAATTCTTTCAGTTTTCTTGGTTGAGGTGAAGAAGGGTCTGCATCTACAAGCCCACATGCGTTTTTTTCTTTTGTAATTTTGTTAATCACTCTTCCTTTATCCCCACAGTGCCAAATTTCTTTCTTCTTTACACCCAAGGTTTCAATTAGTGTTTTATCTGCTTTACATTCTACATAAATCATTTCAAAAAATTTTCAAGATTAAGAAAAATATCTTTCTCATAATCCATAATTTCATCTAACTTTTCTTCTGAAATACTTTTTACTTTTGTTTCCCCTTCTTTCATATAGGTAATAAAAACTCCAATATCTTTTTTAGGTGTTTTTTCAATAAGAGAAAGTAAAAAATATGGATTGTGGGTGGTGATAAAATATTGATTTTTTATATCATAAGAAATTTTTTCGGCAAGATACTTGGTATAGTAAGGAAAAGCATGAGATTCTGGTTCTTCAAAAATTAATACAGATTTTTCATTTGATTCTATTGCACAGATATAATAAATAAGCCGTTGAAGAGTATCGGATAGCAAAATATAAGGTAATTCAACCACAATTGCTTCTTCTTTAACCTTAGATACTCCTATTTTTTTTTCCAGAGGTTTAAGATTTAATATTATTCCATAATTCTTTAAAATCTCACTTGCTATTTTCCTTGCATCTGAGTTTGTATAAAGCACCATAAGTAAATTTTCACCAGAAGGTAAAAGGAAATCAGTTTTTTCAACAGGAAAAGTTTCCCTGATTTTAAATTTATAAAACTTTATATTCTCAAATTCTTTAACTATCTCATCGGGAATGTTGCGAAGAGGATTAGAGAAAGATTCTTCCATATCGAAAGATATATCTTGGTATTTAATATTTATCCCCGAATGTTGATATTCTATTATACATGGACTATCTTTAACTTTTAAAACTATTTTTTCTTTTACCTCATTATTAAAAAACAGGTCAAAAGGTTTTTCAACTCTAATTGCATCTTTTAAAGTAAAAAAATATCCTGCTATTGCTGAAAAAAATCCCAGACTTTCTAATATATTTGATTTTCCAGTGTTTGGTTCGCCTATGAAAACATTTACTCTCTTGGCATCTATCTCTAAGTGTTTGATTGATTTGAAATTTTGTATTTTTATGGTCTTTATCATATTATCGTTTGGTCCACTGGAATTTTCTTCTTGCTCCCTTCTGTCCATATTTTTTTCTTTCTTTCATTCTGGGGTCTCTTGTAAGAAGTCCAAATTCTCTCAGTTTTGAAGTAAGAGATGCATCATATTTGGAAAGAGCACGGGCAATTCCAAGTTTCACAGCATCAACCTGTCCTGTAATTCCTCCTCCTTCCACCTTTATTTCCAGGTCAAATTTATCTTTCAATTCTGTAACAAGGAGGGGTTTTATTGCCTCCTCCTGATGATAGAAAAGTGGAAAATATTTTTCAAGTTCTCTCTTATTAATTTTTATATTTCCCTGTCCCTCTCTTAATTTCACTATTGCTGTTGCAGTTTTTCTTCTTCCAACACCAATTATTGGTCTTTCCGCCATTTATACCTCCAATTGAGATTTTTAATTAGAGAATAATTCTAAAAAATTTCAGATACTCTGTCAAATCCATCCTTTAATACTGGATATAAACTTCTGAAAATTTTATAAACTTCATTGTATATTTTAACGTTTTTCTCCTCAGGTATAAACACATCCTTTTCTTTTAAAAACTCTTCACAGGCACTTTCAACACTTTCAAAATAACCTGTACCCACTCCAGCTAGGATTGCAGCACCATAGGAAGGACCTTCTTCACTGGTTAATCTTACAATTTTTCTATTGAATATATCCGCAAGCATCTGAGCCCATAAATTGCTTCTTCCTCCACCTCCAGAAACTCTCAAATTTTCTCCAATTGGTAAGTTTATTTCTTTCATTATTTCAAAACTATCTCTAAGTCCAAATGATACCCCTTCCATTACACTTCTTATAAGATGAGATTTTGTATGTTTTAATGAAAGTCCAAAAAACACTCCCTTTGCGTTTGGATCTGGATATGGACATCTTTCTCCGGTAAGATAGGGGAGGAAAATAAGACCTTCAGAACCAGGAGTAATTTCCTTTGCTTTTTCTGTCATTATTTCATAGGGGTCTTTATTTTTCTCTTTTGCCTCTTTAACTTCTTCCTGACAGAGAGTATCTCTTAACCATCTGAAAGAACCACCAGCAGAAAGCATAACTCCCATAAGATGCCATTTTCCAGGAACTGCATGACAGAATGTATGTAATCTCCCTTCCGGGTCAACTGCTGGTTTTTCAGAATGGGCAAATATAACTCCGCTTGTTCCAATTGTGATGGATAAAAGACCTTCTTTCACAATTCCATTTCCTACTCCCCCTGCTGCCTGGTCTCCACCTCCTGCTACAACAGGTGTTCTCTCTTTAAGGCCTGTGAGTTCAGAAACCTCTTTTGTTATTTTCCCTGTAATTTCAGTTCCTTCATATGCTTCAGGTAAGAAATCTTTTTCTATCTGAAGTTTTTCTACAATTTCATCAGACCATTTTCTTTCTTTGACATCAAAGAGAGAAGTTCCAGAAGCATCTGAAACATCTGTTGCAAATTCACCTGTGAGACAAAATCTTATATAATCTTTCGGTAGTAAAATTTTTTTAACTTTCTCATAAATTGAGGGTTTATTATTTCTCAACCATAAAATTTTTGGTGCCTGAAAACCTGTAAGGACTGGATTTAGAGTTATTTCAAAAATTTTTCTTTCTCCTACTTTTTCATTTATTTCAACACATTCTTTTGCTGTTCTCTGATCACACCACAGAATTGCTGGATGAAGCACCTTATTATCTTTATCAAGAAAAACTGCTCCATGCATCTGTCCGGTTAAACCTATTCCTTTGATATCTTCAGAGTTTACTTTTGACTTTTTTATAATTTCCTGAATACCTAAAAATGTTGCCTCTTTCCAGTCAGATGGATTCTGTTCTGCCCAGTTTGGTTTTGGTGTTATCAGAGGATATTCTTTTGTAACAGAAACAATAACCTTTCCTTTTTCATCAATTAAAACTGCTTTTGTTCCTGTTGTTCCCACGTCTATTCCAATAAAATAATTCATTTTTTCACTCCACTTTAATTTCTGGTGGATAAATAAAGTTTAAAAACATTTCATTTACCTTTCCTTCCTTCACATCTCCTGAGTGAATGTAAATTCTGTAATAAAGTTTAAGTTCACCATAAGCAGGGAGAATGTAAGTTCCGCTTATTTTTTTATTTCCATAAAAATCAGAGAGACCAAAGAAATTTGCTGTCATAAGACCATAATCTCTCACATGCCACCAGGTTGGATATCTCAGATTTTCTGGAAAATCAAAAATGGAAATTCCACATTTTACTCCTTCAATTTCACCACTGTAATCACACCAGAAAGCCCTTTTTCCCCAGCATTCTTTTTCTCCAGTTGCTCCTGTTGAGTTTACAATTATACCTGTATTTCTTCCTTCCATTGAGGGATTAACTCTCACACTTAAAAGTCCACTTTCCTTGGTATCTTTAAATATGACCTCTCCTTCAGTTGCTCTCAATATCAATAAATGGTCAATAATTCTGGCTTTTTCTGGCATATTGTAAACAGTTATTATCCTTTCTTCTTCCAGAATTTTTTCTCCTTTATTGTCTACCCAGTCATTGAGAGAATGTATTTTTCCAAAAACAGGACCTGAAATAAGAGAAATAAATTTTTTATGTACTGTTTTTCCATGCCCTTCCATTTCAGACCAGTTATCAGTTCCATTCACATCTCCATGAGCAACCCATATTCCTCTGTGATGGATATGGTCAAAATTTTCAGGATTTCCTTCTGATGCTGGTTCTCTCAAAACATTTTTCCCTTCAGGTCCTATAACAGGATTTAAAAAAGGACGGGAAACTCTTTCAGAATAGTGGTAAGTGGTAAAGAGTTGCTCATTTATGAATATATCAACTTCTCCATTTCCATTATCTTTTACCTTCACAATTTCAGGTGAATTCTCGGCCTTCTTCAAAAAGAAAGTTTTCTCTTCATTTTCTTTAAATTCGTCAATGAAAACAATCTTTTTCTCTTCCGTGTCTGTCTGAAAATATAAATTTCCCTTTTCGCTTATAAAAACACCAGCATCTTCAAATTCACACTTTAAAGGACCTCTATAAAAATTTCTGGAGCAGTTTTTTACATTCAAATTCATTTTCTCCCCCTATTTTTATACATTTATTTCTTCCATAAC